>JANOKQ010000796.1:0-7322 GCA_031419375.1 Acidimicrobiaceae bacterium | reverse complement strand
ACGGTGACCTCCGTGAGTGAACCTACGGGAGCCCCGGCAGCCGAACCTGCTCCGGACCCGGCAGCCTCCCTCGAAGCGACCGCCGCCGGGTTCCGCACCTGGCTCGCAGCGAACGCTGACGAGCTCGAACCGTTCAGGCGCGAGCAAGCCGAGGACATCCACCTCACGGTCGCCCGCTTCAGCCCGCTCCAGCGAATCCTGTGGGACGCCGGGTGGACCCGCCTCGGCTGGATGCCCGACCACGGCGGGCTCGGCGGCACCCCGGTGCAGCGGTTCGTTGTGATCGAAGAGCTGGCCGCCGCCGGCTATGTGCTGCCCGAGGTCTTCGGCAACCTCGAGATCATCGGCCCGATGCTCATCCAGTTCGCACCCCACTTGGCCGCCGCCCACGTGCCCCTGGCGTCGCGCGGCCACGAGGTGTGGTGCCAGGGATTCTCCGAACCCGACGCCGGCAGCGACCTCGGTTCGCTGCGCACCCGCGCCGTGCCCGACGGCGACGGCTTCCGGCTCACCGGCCAGAAGATGTGGAGCAGCTACGGCACCGTCGCCAGCTGGTGCTGCGTGCTGGCGCGCACGGGCGAAGCCGACAGCGGCTATCGCGGGCTCACGATGTTCTGGGTCGACCTCGCCTCGCCCGGTGTACGCGTGGTGCCGACCATGTGCGACAGCGGCCGGGCAGAGACGGTCGAGATCTTCCTCGACGACGTGTACGTGCCCGGCAACCGGCTGATCGGCGGCGTCGGGCAGGGCTGGGCCACCGTGATGTACCTGATGCAGTACGAGCGCGGCGCGTACGCGTGGCTGCGCCAGGCCGAGCACCACAACTACCTGCGTGGCCTCCTGCAGCACACCGAGCGGTTCCCCGAATGGGCCGACGCCGTAGTCGGTGACGCGTATGTCGCGATCTTCGCCCTCCGCTCCCAGGTTCGCGACACCGTCGAGCGGCTGGCCGCCGGTGAAGCGCTCGGGCCGGAGATCTCGGTCGACAAGATCATGCTCGGCCAGTGCGAGCAGACGCTGACCGAGACCGCACGGCGCTTGCTCGACTCTCGGCTCGAGCTCGCCGACGACGACCTCGCCGATTGGTGGCGCCAGCGCTGGTCGTACTCCCGGATAACCACGATCTACGGCGGCGCCGCCGAGGTGCAGCACGACCTGGTGGCCGAGCGCTTGCTCCATCTGCCCCGCGGGCGATGACATCGATGATTGACGCCGCCGAGCTCGACCTGATCACTGCCTCGCTCCGGCACGCGCTCGACACCAACGCTCCGGCACAGGTGCCCGGCATCCTCCTCGCCGAGGGGTGGGCCGAACTCGCCGAGGCGGCACCCACCGAGGCGATCACCGCCCTGAGCGAGCAGACCGGTCGTGCCCGCTCCGCGGCACCCGTCACCGACCTCGCGGTGCTGTGGGGTGCCGGGCTCGCGCCCGACAGCGGCACCGTCGTGCTCTACGACGGGCTCGCACTCGCCGGTGCCGAACGGGCCACCCGGTTCCTGAGCCTCGGCGCCGAGGGCATCACTGCCGTCGACGCCGGCACGGTCGAGCTCACGCCCGTGCGCGGGTTGGACCCAACGTTCGCCCTGTCCCGCGCCGTCATCCATGCCAGCTCACCCGATCTCGTCGGCGGGCCCGCCGAGGCTGCCGCGGCGATCGCCGCCGGTCGGCGTGCGCTCGCCTCGCAGATGGTGGGTGCCGCCGAGCAGATGCTTACCGACACCCTCGCCTACGTGCTCGAACGCCACCAGTACGGCCGGGCGATCGGTTCGTTCCAGACTGTCAAGCACCGCCTCGCCGACGTGAAGGTCGCTTTCACCGCTGCCCGCTCGGCGACGCGTGCCGCGTGGGGCGCGGCCGGCACCGCCGACGGCGAGCTGACCGCGATGTCGGCGAAGGTGCTCGCCGGACGCGCCCAGGGACTCGCCTCCACCCACTGCTTCCAGGTGCACGGTGGCATCGCGTTCACCGTCGAGCACGGCTTCCAGGTCTGGGTGCGCCGCGGGATGCTGCTCGATCACCTGCTCGGCGGCCACGAGGCGCTCACCCGCGAGGTGGGCCGCCGGCTGATCGACGCAGCTGACACACCCCGGATGCCCAACCTGTTCTGAGAGCCAATCACTGCCCCGAGCCCTTGCGGCCTGAGCCATTGCGGCCGGCAACCGCCGGGCTACCTGATGACGAGGCCGGGTGGGAAGGCCCCGAAGAGCTTGCGCATACCGACACCGAGCTCGTCGACGACGAGCGCCTCGCCGCCCTTTGACTGGTACTCGGCGTCGATCGTGTAGCCGCCGACGCGCATCAGCGTGCTGCCATCGACACGCAGCACCTGGCCGGTCACCCAGCCCGACTGCTCACTGCACAGCCACGCCACAACCGGCGAGGCGTTGGCCGGGTCGAGCCGATCCCAGCCCGTGCCCGCGGAGTCCATCCCGATCGATGCCAGCATGCGCGTGGCCGCGATCGGCGAGATACAGTTCGCGGTCACGTTGTAGCGCTCCATCTCCATCGCGGTCACCACGGTCAGCATCGCGATTGCCGCCTTAGCCGACGAATAGTTGGCCTGACCGACATTGCCCCACAGGCCCGCACCCGAGGTGGTGTTCACGATGCGGCCGCTGACCGGCTTACCGGCCTTGCCCTGCTCGCGCCAGTACCCGCACGCGTGACGGATCACCGCGAAGGTGCCCTTCAGGTGTACTTCGATCACGGTATCGAAGTCGGCCTCCGTCATCGAGGTCAGCATCCGGTCGCGGAGGAAGCCCGCGTTGTTCACCACGGCATGCAGACCACCGAACCGCTCGACGGTGTCGCGCACGAGCGACTCCATTGCATCCCAGTCCGACACCGACGCTCCGTTGGCCACCGCCCTACCGCCCATCGCGGTGATCTCCTCGACCACCTCGTCGGCGGGCGACTGACCCGAATCCTCGGCGTCGCCACGCAGGCTGACGTTCAGGTCGTTCACCACGACTGTCGCCCCGTTGCGGGCGAGCTCGAGCGCGTGCTCGCGGCCCAGACCCCGACCCGCACCGGTGACGAGCACCACGCGTCCATCCAGCAAACCCATGTCAGCAACCCTTCCAGTTTGGCGTGCGCATCTCGGCGACCGCGTGTCCGTTCACTTCGCGAGGGGGTCGCGGGGCAGGCCGAGGATGCGCTCGGAGATGATGTTCCGAACGATCTCCGAGGTGCCACCGGCGATGGTGAGACAGCGGTCGAACAGATACTGGAACTGGATGCGCGGCTCACCGTCGCCGATGCCGGCCTCGCCGGCTATGCGGAGCGCG
The DNA here is from genome assembly GCA_031419375.1 of Acidimicrobiaceae bacterium. GTDB lineage: Bacteria > Actinomycetota > Acidimicrobiia > Acidimicrobiales > Ilumatobacteraceae > VFMC01. The sequence goes on along the minus strand of JANOKQ010000796.1, from coordinate 4,035 downwards.
AGCGAGCTGACCCGTTGTGCGTGCTCGGCGGACAGCAGCTTCGTGACCGCTCCCTCCGGGCCGGGGCCTGCGCCAATCACAGCGCGCATCACCTGGCGCAGGTTGAGCGCTGACATCGCGTGCGATTCGGCGATCGTCTCGCCGACGTCGGCGGCGACGGCCCGGTCCCCGGCGGCGTAGGTGGCGGCCACGGCCACGAGCTCCTCGTTGCCGATCACGTCACGGTTCGACTTGTTGCCCCCGATCGACACCCGCTCGTTGCCGAGCGTGGCGCGGGCGACGGTCCAGCCCTGGTTGACCTCACCGACAACGTCGTCGTCGGGCACGAACACGTCGTCGAAGAAGACCTCGTTGAAGAGGGCCTCGCCGGTGATCTCGCGCAGCGGCCGAACCTCGACACCCGTGGCCCGCATGTCGATCGCAAACGTCGACACACCGGCATGCTTGGCCACGGTCGCGTCGGTGCGGACAGTCGCCAGACCGTGTGTGCTTTTCTGGGCGCCGCTCGTCCAGACCTTCTGGCCGTTCACGAGCCAGCCGCCGTCGACGCGGGTGGCGCGGGTCTGGACCGCCGCTGCGTCGGAGCCGGCGTTGGGCTCGCTGAAGAGCTGGCACCAATAGAGGTCGCCGTCGAGGCTCGGCCGGATCCAGCGCTGGATCTGGTCGTCGGTGGCGTGCTGGAGGATCGTGAGCAGCACCCAGGTGCCGATACCGAGCTGCGGCCGCGCCAGGTCGGGCAGCTCCTCGTCGATCACGAGCTGCTCGACCGCGCCGGCGGCGCGGCCCCACGGCTTGGGCCAGTGCGGCATGCAGTAGCCCGACTCGATGAGCGCAGCGAGGCGCTCATCCTCGGGCAACGAGTCGTAACGCTGCTTGAACGTCTGGGCCTCGGCGCGGTACGTCTCGGCCTCGGCCGGCAGATCGATCCCCTCGTTCGCAAGCGCTCCAGCCTCGGTCAGCGAGACCACGTCGGTCGCCGCGTTACGGCCGAACAGCGTGTCGACAACCATGGCCCGGCGCAGGTAGAGGTGGGCGTCGTGCTCCCACGTAAATCCGATGCCACCGAGGATCTGGATGTTCTTCTCGGCACATCGACGGAACGCTGGCAGCGCCTGGGTGGCGGCGACGGCACCAGCAAGCTGGCCCTGGGCACCGCGCCCGGCGGCGCGGGCCGCATCCCATGCGACGGCACCAGCAAGCTCGACATCGACGAGCATGTTTGCGAGGTGGTGTTTGACCGCTTGAAACGAGCCGATCGTCCGGCCGAACTGCTCGCGGACCTTGGCGTAGTCGAGCGCCATCGTGAGCGCGGCAGCCGCTCCACCGGCCGCTTCCGCAGCGGCCAGCGAGCGGGCGATCGCGATCGCCGAGGAGGCGCCGCCGACGATCATGTCGCCATCGTCGACCCGCACGTTCGTGGTGTCGCAACGAACGACCCGGCGAGTGGGGTCGAGCCCGTCGACCGGCACTGCGGTCATCTGATTGGCGGGCACGATGGCGAGGTCGTCGCCGAGGCGCACGATCAGCGTGGTGGCGTGGGCACCGCCGAGAACGAGCCCGGTGTCACCGGCGAGATGGCCCGATTCGTTCCTCGTGCACGCACCGTTGAGCGCGACCGCGCCGAGCGTCGAGCCATTCGCGAGGCCACGGAGGTGGCGCTCGCGCTGCGCGTCGGAGCCGAGCGCGTCGATGATCGCCGACGCCATGACCGTTGGCAGGAACGGCCCGGGCGCCGAAGCGGCACCGAGCGCCTCGAGCACGACGGCAAGCTCCATCAAGCCGTAGCCGGAACCGCCGAACTCCTCGGGCAGGTGCAGGCCGAGCCAGCCCATCTGGACGAGCTCGTCCCAGAACGGCGGCAGCTCATCGGACTTCGAATCGAGCAGGGAGCGCGAGGCGGCCAGCGCCTCACGGTTGGCCAGGAAGCCGAAGGCAACCTTGGCGAGCTCACGATGTTCGTCGCTCAAGGCGATGGGCATGAACGCTCCTTACTGGGCGGGATGGGGGCTGGGCGGGATGGGGGCTGGGCGGAGATCGTCCCGAAAGCAAATCTGACACTACTGTCAACTTCGGACTCACGTCCAATGACAGGCGACCCGACCGTGATCGTCTACGACCTCGGCCCAAGACCTGTCATGATGAGCGCGTGCGGACCGTGCTGATCGTGGCCAACCAGACCATCGGTGGGAACGACCTCTCGGCCGCGGTAGCCGAGCGGATCGCCCAGGGGGCGTGTGCGTTTTATCTCGTCGTGCCCGTGCCGCCAACACCGCCGTCGGCGATCGCCGCCGGCATGGCCGCGGTCGAGTCGGCCATCGCCGTGATCATCGACATGCCGGATCAGCGGGCCGTGGCCGCCGAACGACTCGAAGCCGGGCTGCTGTGGCTACGGTCGCTCGGAACGACAGCCACCGGCGAGGTCGGCACCACCGATGCGGTCGCATCGGTGATCGCGGTGGTCCAGCGCGGCGGCATCGACGAGGTGCTCGTGTCCACCCTCCCGAGCCGCCTGTCGCGTTGGCTCAAGCAAGACCTCCCCTGCAAACTCGGCAAGGCGGTCAGCGTCCCCGTCAACGTCGTCACCGCCAAGGTCTCTGCAGTGCCCGCGAACTAGTGCTGCCGCGCAGAAGTTGGTTACACGTCGGTCATGCTGCGCGGGTGGCGTTGTAGACCCACTTGAATGGGGTGGCGGTGGTGTTGCGCCAGCGCAGATACTTGTGGAGCGCTCGGGCGAGAGCGCGGTTCCCGGTGACTCGATCGAGTACCAGGCGTAGAACTGTCTCGATCCGTGCGGCTCGTGAGACCGACCGATCGAAGTGGCGGGCGCGACCCATCAACCAGTGTGGTCAGGGCATTAGCGGCTTGCCCTTGAAATGGTCGGTGAGTTGGGGCGCTGGGCCGGTCGCCCGGTTGCTGAGGTCGCCCGTGAGGTCGGGGTTGATGAACCGACGCTGGGATCTGGGTGACGGGAACCCCGAATCGGGGCATGCCGGAGCGGCAGTTGGTATCGAACCGGCTTGTGCAGTCTTGGTTCAGGCGGCGCGGATGGTTGGTTGGCCGTGTGGTTTGGAGGTGAGGGTGCGTCCGTCGGGGGTGGTGAACTCTGCGTCGGCGTTGGCGAGCAGGCGGATCTGCCAGTTTTCGCGGTGGATCAGGTGATGGTGGTAGCTGCACAGCATCAGCAGGTTGTCGAGTTTGGTTTCGCCGAAGCGTCGCCACCAGATGATGTGATGGGCATCGGCGAATCTGGTGGGCCGGTCGCATCCGGGGTGACGGCAGCCGCCGTCGCGGGCGGCGACGGCACGCCACATCGGTAACGGCACGGTCCGTGTTGAACGGCCGATATCGAGCACGCCCGATTCAGAACGCAGCATCCGATGCAACACGCAATCACATAGGTACGCCTCGGTCGCCCACTGCGGAAGCGGTCGCCCATCGCGTGTGAAACCGTGCGGCACAAACCACGACTGCGGCCCAGCCGAACCCGACGCAGCCGACTGCGGCCCGGCGTTGGCGTACTGCGCCCCCGGACAATCGCCATCGCCATCGCCATCGCCGGCGTACGTGTCCGAGTCGGCGCCATCGTCAACGTCGGCGTACGTGTCGGTGTCAGCGTCGGTGTCAGCGTCGGCGTACGTGTCGGTGTCGGCGTCGGCGTCGGTGTCGGCGTCGGCGTCGGCGTCGTCACCGCCGGTGCCAGCGTCAGCGTCAGCGGAGTACGTGTCCGAGTCAGCGTCGGCGTCGGCGTCATTGGCGGGGTGGGTGGTGGTGAGGTCTTCGATGTGGATGTTGATCGTCACATCGGGGCGATGGCGGGGGGTGCCCTCACCGGCATGATTGGCATTGAAAAACGCGAAGATCTCGATCGCCGCGTCAGCGGAACGCATCGCCTTCGTCCGCGCATCACCAGCACCATTGAACTTCGACGCAGTGAGCAACGCATGTTCCATCTCGGCCGCTGCTGTCGGATCGAACACGAACCTGCCCAACACGCTCCCATCACCAGCACGCGCCGACCGCCACGACCGCTCTGGC
>JANOKQ010000795.1:0-1958 GCA_031419375.1 Acidimicrobiaceae bacterium | reverse complement strand
ACCGACAACGCGGCGATGATCGCCGCGGCCGGCTGGTACCGGTTGCGCAGCGACGGTCCGTCACCGCTCGACACCGGAGCGACCCCGAACCTGCGACTTCCCTTCATCCAGTAAGCGCAGCGCCCCTCTGGGCCGTTCGGGGCCGCGCACACGAACGGCCCAGAGGGGTGTGGCGGTACCGTGGGGCAGATGCGGATTGGAACGTTCACGCCGGAGGTTCCGGTGGTGCTTGCCCCGATGGCGGGTGTGACGAACGCGCCGTTCCGGGCGATGTGTCGACGGTTTGCGCCGGGGTTGATCTATGTCAACGAGATGGTGATGGCCACAGCGGTCGTGCACGGCAACCCCAAGACCGACCGGATGATGACGTTCGGTCCCGACGAAAACCCGCGCAGCCTGCAGGTGTACGGCTCCGATCCGGTGATGATCGGCGAGGCAATTCGCCGGCTCGCAGCGGCTGGTCGCGTCGATCACATCGACATCAACTTCGGGTGCCCCGCAGCCAAGGTCACGCGCAAGGGCGGGGGGGCAGCGGTGCCGGCCAAGCCGAACCTGTTGCGCGCCATCCTGCGTTCAGCGGTCGCCGCAGGCTCGCCATACAGCGTGCCGGTGACCGCCAAGTTCCGCACCGGTCTGTTCCCCTCGCTGCTGACCCATCTTGCGACCGGGCGGATCGCTGCTGAGGAGGGGGTTGCGGCTATCGCCCTGCATGCCCGCACCGCCGAACAGCACTACGCCGGGAACGCCGATTGGGACCGCATCGCCGAGCTCAAGGAAGCTGTTGCGGAGATCCCCGTGCTCGGCAACGGCGATATCTGGGAGGCATCCGACGCAGTGGCGATGATGCGCCACACCGGTTGCGACGGGGTGGTGATCGGCCGCGGTTGCCTCGGCCGTCCGTGGTTGTTCCGTGATCTGGTCGAGGCGCTGAACGGGCGGCCCGTACCTGCGTCGCCAACGCTCGGCGAGGCGTGTGCGGTGATGGCCGACCATGCCCGTTTGCTGCTCGATCACCTCGGCCCGGCATTGGCGATGCGTGACTTCCGCAAGCACACCTCGTGGTACTTCACGGGCTATCCCGTTGGTGGCGAGGTGCGTCGCAGATTCAGCAACATCGACACCATCGGTGAGCTCGCGGATCTGATCGCGCTGCTCGACCCGACGATGACCATCGTCGACGGCGGCGAGCGGATTCGCCGGGGCCACACCAACGGCCCGATCCGGGTTGCGTTACCGGAGGGTTACCTTAACCATCTCGACGATCTCACCGTTCCCGACGACGGCCATGTGATGGCGCTGAGCGGCGGATGATCGCAGTCGTCCTGGCCTCGGCGTCATCGCGCCGGCTGGACCTGCTTGCGCCGCTCGGCCTCGACATCACGGTGATGCCCGCCGACATCGACGAGACGCCGCATCCGGGTGAGGAACCCGTCGCCTACGTGCAGCGCCTTGCGGCCGAAAAGCGGGACGAGATCGCGTTCTGGTCACATGATCTCGGCGCTGAGCCGGGATCACGTGACCAGAACGCGATGAACGCGATGAACGAGGTGGTGGTGATCGCCGCCGACACCACCGTCGACCTCGATGGCGTGATCCTTGGCAAACCCACCGACGCGGCCGAGGCAACGGCCATGCTCGCCGCGCTGTCGGGCCGCACCCATCTCGTTCACACGGGGGTCAGCGTGGGCTGCGGGACGAGGGTGGCCACTGGTGTGGCATCCACGGCGGTGACATTTGTCGAGCTCGATGAGCGAACGATCGCCTGGTATGTGGGTATGGGCGAACCGTTCGGCAAGGCGGGGGCGTACGCGATCCAAGGTGCCGGAGGGTTCTTCGTGGTGTCCGTGAGCGGCAGCGTCAGCAACGTGATCGGCCTCCCTCTGACGCTTGTGGTGGAGCTTGCTGCGCGAGTCGGGGTTGGCTTGATCGCGTCGGTCTGACCCGGCCGATCCGCCCGG
>JANOKQ010000794.1:0-2905 GCA_031419375.1 Acidimicrobiaceae bacterium | reverse complement strand
AACGCGGCCACGACCTCCTCGATCACGGTCCGCGCCTGCCGCTGGTACGCAGCCCCCACCGGGAAACCCTGACGGTTGTTGGCCCGAGCCTGCTCGGCGAGGCCCACGTAGCGGGCCAGCAGCGAGGTGGCGCGCTGCAGTGTGGCCGCGTCGCTGCCAACTGCAGAGGCGGCCGAGTCGATCAGCCCACCCGATGCGGCGGCGATGCTGTCGTCGTACAGGCGTCGCTGCTCGGCCAGTTCCTGCCCGCCGCGCAGGTAGGCCGTCGACGCCAGCGAGTCGGCCTGCACCACGAGCACGCGCACCTCCTGCACCCGCACCAGTTGCGCTGCGGCTGCGCCGGCGTCGTCGATCGCGTCGGCGCGTCGATCGAGGGCGTACCAGCCGCCGATCGAGACCGCGACCGCGCACAGCACCGTGATCGCGGTTGCAACACGAAGTTGCATGGGCGTATCGCCCGCCAGGCGGCCAGCCGACCGGGTTGATGCCATCGGCTCGATCATAGACACGTGCGCAGGATGCTTGGCTGGTTGGCACTACGGTTTCGGCCATGCCGCCGCCGTCGTTTCTGCATCCGTATGCCAAGCCCACCCGCGAATCGTTCATCTCCATCGTGCGAGGTGACGGGGCACTGGTGTGGGATGCCGACGGCAACGAACTGATCGACGGGATGGCCAGCCTGTGGTACTGCGCCGTCGGTCATGGCAGGGCCGAGATCAACGATGCGGTTCACGCCCAGATGAGCCAGATCGCCTCGTACAGCTGTTTTGACCCGTTTACCAACGAACCGGCCGAACGTCTCGCCGATCATCTGCACCAGATCGCCCCGATGCCCGACAGCCGCGTGTTCCTGTGCGGCTCTGGCTCGGAAGCAATCGACTCAGCGATGAAGCTGGCCCGCATCGCCCACGTGCAGGCCGGGCAGCCGCAACGCAAGCTGATCATCTCCCGCGAGCGCGGCTACCACGGTGTCGCCTACGGCGGCACCAGCGCGCAGGGCATCGCCCCGAACCGTGAGAACTTCGGCCCGTTCGTCGGCGACGTGATCCAGGTTGCCGCCGACGACATCGAGGCACTCGCCGGGGTCATGGCCGCGCACTCCGACACCATCGCGGCAGTAATCACCGAGCCGGTGCAGGGTGCCGGGGGCATCTACCCCCCGCCGGAGAACTACCTCGCCGGGCTGCGCAAGCTGTGCGATCAGCACGGCGCCTACCTCGTATTCGACGAGGTGATCACCGGTTTTGGTCGGCTCGGTTCGTGGTTCGCCGCGCACCACTACGGCGTGCGACCCGACATCGTCACCTTCGCCAAGGCCGTCACCTCCGGCTACCAGCCCCTCGGCGGGGTGTTCCTCGGCGCCGCACCGTGTGCTGCGCTCGAGTCCGATCCCGATTTCTTCCTTCGCCATGGGTTCACGTACTCGGGCCATCCTGCAGCGTGCGCGGCGGGCCTGGCCAACCTGGCGATCATCGAACGTGAAGGGCTCGTCGACCGGGCAAAGCACGTCGGCACCCGCTTACACGACGGCTTCCAAGCGCTCGCCGACGACGGGATCATCGACCACACCCGCGGCGAGGGCGCGATGCGCGCGGTCGCATTGCAACCCAAGCACGCGGCGATGGCCGTGCGCGACGAGATGTTGCGCCACGGGGTGATCTGCCGGGCGATCAACACCGACACGCTGACGTTCTGCCCGCCGCTGGTGATCACCGACGCCCAAATCGACCGCATCGTCGACGTGGTCGCAACCGTCACCGGCGACTGAGCAGCTCCACCCAACGCAGCACCATTGCCCGCATGCCCTCGTTGACGAGCTCGAGGAACTCGCTGTCGCGCTGTGCGTCGCCGTCGTCAAGCCACAAGCACACGCTTTCATAGAGGTGACTGACCAGTGATTCAGCCGCCCAGCGCCTGATCATCCGGTCGTCCATCGCCGGTTCCAGCAAGGCAACTGCATAGTCGGTGATCGCCACCTTGAACAGCGAGGCCAGCTCGCGGAACTCGGGTTCGTGGGCGGCATGCCGCCACAGGAGGCGGAACCCGTCGGGATGCCGGCGGGCCACACCCAGCAACACCTCGGCGATCTCGGTGCCGGCGCGCAGCGGGGCGGCACCCACGTCGCTGGCCCTCACGGTGTCGCGAGGCACGGTGTCGCGAGGCACATCGAACGAGGCGACAAGGTCGTCGATCACCAGGTCGAGCACCGCCCGGTACAGGTCCTGCTTCGACTCGAAGATGCGGTAGACGATCAGCCGGGTGACACCGGCGGCGACCGCGACGTCGTCCATCGATGTGCCGTCGAACCCGCCGCGCATGAACACCGTCGCCGCGTGGCGGGCGATCTGGGCCCGCCGCGCGGCACGCGGCATTCGCGTCGTCGGGCTCGGTTGGCGGGCCGGACCCGGGTCGAAACTCCCAGCCGGCATCGGCGTTGACATGTGTATACACCTGTGTTTACATCGGGCGGTGAAGTTCGGCATATTCTACGAGCACCAGATGGGTCGTCCGTGGGACGACGGCAGCGAGCACCAGCTCATCCAGGATGCGCTCACCCAAGTTGAGCTGGCCGATTCGCTCGGCATCCAGTATGTGTGGGAGGTGGAGCACCACTTCCTGGAGGAGTACTCACACTCGTCTGCGCCCGAGGTGTTCCTCGCCGCCTGCAGCCAGCGCACGAAGAACATGCGCCTCGGCCACGGCATCATCCTCACTGCGCCACAGTTCAACCATCCGGCGCGTACGGCCGAACGGGTGAGCATGCTCGATCTCGTCTCCAACGGCCGCATCGATTTCGGCACGGGCGAGTCCGGCTCCGATATGGAGCTCGGCGGCTTCGGCGTCGATCGCGCGAAGAAGAAGGAGCAGTGGGAGGAATCGCTGCGCGCGATGGTCGGCATGTTCC
>JANOKQ010000793.1:0-3896 GCA_031419375.1 Acidimicrobiaceae bacterium | reverse complement strand
CAACCAGATCGCCGGTCTCCACCTCGATGGTTACGGCGGAGTGAGCGCCCCCGCAGCACTGTTGGCCTCGCTCGCGGCGCCACCATCGGAACCAATGACGTCACCCTCGTCAGACGAGGCGTGGGCCGGGGCGGGACCCAGCTTCGGCCCGTTACCGAATGGGATGACCGCCCGCGTGTCCGGTATGCGCGATCGCTGCGCACGGATGTGGGGGTGTTCGGCGACGAACGTGGGTTCGTCACGCTCGGATCGGGCCTGGCAGGCCGGTTAGAGCTCAGCGTCCGCTTGCAACGGGAAAATCGATTGGTGAGGTGAGGGAGATAGTTGCGAGGTACGGCTCGATTCGGTGGATCGTGCGTGGATCGATCAGGTTCCGCGCTCCAAACTCGAGCCTGACCTCCTGGGCGATGTACGTGCCGCCCGCCGCCAACGAGTCCAGGCAGGCCGGATACAGGATGACCAACTCGCCTCGCCCCCAGGCAATTCACGCTCACATCCGTTCTGGTCACGTGAATCCGGCTCAGCGCCGGGAGCACGTGACCAGAACGAGATCAGGCGGCGTTGAGGGACGCTTGGCGCCTTCCTCTCTGGTTCGACACTGGACGGCAGGTCCTCGCCTTTCAGCACCGACGACCCGGGCACCTCGACGGTCACGTCGATGTCTTCGGAGAACCGGTCGATTGCGCCGTGCGCCTTGGACAGCGCAGTCCCACCCTTGAACGCCATCGGGAACCGGTCGGGTGTGCCAAAAAGAATCGCCAGCGACCCAGCAGACCCAAATGTCCTTTTCCAACACCAACGGCGACCGCCAACCGAGCTACAGAACCAGGCTTTGAGAGCTCAGGTCGTCCCCGGCGGCCCTGGTGGGCCGACATCGGGGACTTACCTGAACGTGAAACAGGCTCGTGTCTGAACGGCATGTAGTGGGCGATACGGGGCTCGAACCCATGACCTCCACGGTGTGAACGTGGCGCTCTAGCCGACTGAGCTAATCGCCCCTGTGGGGAACACGCACGCTAGCAGCGGGTCCCTCGATCCACCACTGTCGCGACCGGTTCAACGACCCGAATCGCGCACCGATTCCGTCAACGGTTCGCCGTTCGCCATCTCGGCCAAACAGACGTATTCCTGGTCGAACTCCCAGTTGTCCTCGATCGGGTAGATCGTGAAGACCACCAACTCGCTGTCATCGAACGTGGTCCCCACGTACGCGTCGAAGTCAGGCGCGCAGGCTTCGAAGATCATCTCGTCGACCGCCTCGCTGCCGGGGTACGGATCAGATCCGGAACCGAGATCACCGACAGAAAAGACCTCGGCACCGTGTGGCTCGTCACATGTGTGGGTGTCGAGACGACTGATGCTGTCGACTTCCGTCTCCGGCAGATCGACGCAAACGCCCACCTCGAGCGCTCGAACGTCGGTCGTGCCGGCGACCTCGCTGATCACAGCAACCCACAACGCAGTCGCAGCGACCACGCCGAGCAAGCCAAGGATCCAGCCGGTGCGGGCCATCGCCAAACCCTGCTTGGCCTCCGCGGAGCGCTTCACCTCGCGCGCCCCCAGCAAGCCGAAGACCACCGCCAAAACCGGAACGGCCACCGTGAAGAACAGCAGGATCGACACGAGGCCGAGCACAAACGCGGCGATTGCCTTTCCCGAACGTGACGGGGTTGCACCGGAGGCGAAGCTTGGACCGGCCCCGTAGGCGAACGGCGACACCTGAGGCTGCGGGGCAGCGGGAAATACGCCGGGGTGGCCGTACGTGCCCGGCGGGGGCGAAGGTGGTGGCGAAGGCGAAGGTGGTGGCGGAGGCGGAGGCGGAGGCGGAGGCGGAATGTCGCTCATCGCTCAACCGTAGCCACAGGCGCCGCACGCGATCGCGAATGCGGCCCTGCGCTACGGGACCCTCCGTACGACGCAGGCGTTGCCCAGTCCCTGGCGATCGCGGTACGTCTCGGTCGATGCGGGACAGGTCTGGTCGAACGGAATCAATGCCTGCACGACCGCATCGTGGGCGCCTGCACAGGACACCTCGACTGCTTCGAAGTTGCCCGGGAGCATGACGCAATCAGCGGGAGTCAAGATCCCGTCGGGGCGCACGGGCGGCGACGGCCCGGCGAGGGCGTGACCGATCACCACGATCAACACACCGGCGAACGCCATCCCCAGCATGAACCGCCACGGAATCCGCGCGGGCCCGTACGCGGCGGCGACAGCCCGTTCGGATGCCTCGGGCGCAGCGTCTGGCCGGCATTCCCAGGGCGCGGTCGCGGGCGCACCGGCCGGCATGCCGCGGTTGGCCAGTTCGGCGTCGTAGCGTTGACGACGATCGCTGTCGCCGAGCACTCGCCACGCTTCGTTGACCGCGGCCATCACGGTTGCCGACGCATCGCCGTTGCGGTCCGGGTGCGCGTGACGCGCGGCCTGCCGATAGGCCGCGCGCACCTCGGGACGCAAGGCCGTGGGAACCACACCAAGCCGTTCGTAATGCGTCATTCGCGCGCAACCCCGGTGGCGACCCCGTGAGCAGTCCCGTTGGCGGCAGCGCTGACGGGGCGGCCCACCGGTGTCAGTACCCGAGGTCGAGGTGGACGGGGCCGAGCAGTTCGTCACCGACACGGAAGCGGCGCACGTTGGCCGAGATCCGCTCGGACAGCAACGGGACCGCCATCTCGGGGGTGTTGCCGACGTGCGGGGTGATGATGCAATTTTCGAGACCCCACAGCGGATGATCGTCGGGCAGCGGTTCGGGATCGGTCACGTCAAGCCCCGCTCCCCCGACCTGGCCGGCTTGCAGCGCCCAGACGAGATCATCGGTGACGATGTGGCGGCCCCGCGCCACGTTCACGATCCACGCGTGGTTCTCCATGATCTCGAACTCGCTGCGCGACAACATGCCTTCGGTCTCGTCGGTGAGGGCGAGTGCGACAACGACGAGGTCGGCACCGGCCAGCGCGTCGATGTACCGGTCGGCTTCGAGTACCTCGTCGACGCCTTCCATCTCCTGCACCCTGTTGCGCACCACCGTGATCCGGCAGCCGAACGGGACGAGCAAACGGATCAACGACTCGGTGATCCCGCCGCCGCCCAGAATGGTCACGTTGGCGCCATGCAGGTTGGTCCCCCGCGGACGGGTCCACGTGCGCTGCCGCGAGTAGTGCCCGACACCGCGCATTCCCGCCAAGGCAAGTGTCAGCGCAAGCTCGGCCACCGGCTCGGCGTACACGCCCTTGGCGCAGGTCCACTGGCGATTGTCGTCGACGAGGTGGACGAACTTTTCGATCCCGGCGAATGGCAACTGCACCCAGTCGAGGTGGTCGTTGTCCTCCATCGTGCGCTCCAGCGCAGACGGGTCGCGCGGCGACGTCCACACCAGGCCCTCCGCATCAGCCACGCCAACCACGTGACCACCGCCAGCGACGATTGCATCAGCGATCCAGGCGGCCGAGCTATTGGGGGCCACCGCAATTCGAGGGGGGCCGTCGTGCCCGGCCGATCGCCGACTGCGGGCATTGGAAGTACTTGGAGGCATTGCCACGAGAGGTTAGTGCTCAGGTGCCGGTCATGGTTGCAGCGATCTGCGACGAAGATTCGCCCGACCGACGCAGGATGAGCGCAGCAGCGCCGAGCGAGAGCAACGTCACACCGATCAGCAGTGTTGCCATGGCGGCGATCTCGGGGCGACGCACGGTGCGGGCCAGGCCGAACACATATGTGGGGAACGTGTTGGTGCCCGGTGCCTTGACGAAGTCGCTGATGATCACGTTGTCGAGCGCGAATGTGAACGCGAGCAACGCTCCGGCGAGAACTGCTGGGGCGATGAGCGGCAGCGTGATCTGGCGGAACACCGTGAGCGGCGGAGCGAAGAGGTCGGCAGCGGCTTGTTCGAGGCTCTC
>JANOKQ010000792.1:0-5801 GCA_031419375.1 Acidimicrobiaceae bacterium | reverse complement strand
GGTCGAAGCTCGCCGCCGCGTAGTGCGCCGCATCGTCGTAGTCGCGGAGCCGGAGCAGGATGGTCGCAAGCACCTGTTCGCTGTGCACTCGCCCGGTCGGCAATGGTCGCGGCAGCAGAGCCACCAGCGCGGCCAACTGTGCCGGTGGAGCGAGGTCGGGGGGCCACCAGTTGGGTACGCCGCTCTCGGCGAAGTCGCTCTCGAGCACGTGTTGGGCCACCTCGGGGTGGCCCTGGTGGAGTTGTTGGCTGGCCCGGTACCACGGCGATGGGACCAGGCCCTCGGGAATCGCCGAGACATCGCCGGTCTCCCACGCGGCGGCCTCTCCGCTCGCGGCCAGGGTGCGCATTGACGACTGCCAGGTGGCGCGGGCGTCGAGGCGGGCCGAGTTCCGGGCCGGGCTGCGCTGCGGGCGACGGAGGTCGGTATGGCCCGCGGCGTCGACCCGGTCGCCGAACAACATTTGCAATTGCACCAGCAGCGGGAAGATCACCACGAAGGCGAAACCCTCGAAACGCGGATGGGTGAACAAGAAGATGCCGCCGGCGCCGGTGAGGATCACGCTGAACCACAGCATCAGTCGTTTGGCGTTGGTGGGGGCAATGGCGCTGAGCCCGGCGAGCACGATGTGGCCGCCGTCCAGGGGGAGCACGGGAACCAGGTTGAACAAACCCATGATCGGACCGGTCCACCAGATGGCCAGTGCGGCGGCGTTGCTCGTGAACGAATCCGGGTCGATCGGGTTGACTCCGATCAGCATCAGTGCGGTGATGCCGACTCCGATTTGCACGGCGGGACCGGCCACCGAGATTCCGGCCTGCTCCCAGCCGCTGAGGCGGCGTACCGGCGTAAACGATGCGTAGCCGGCGAGGAAGTCGAGCGAGATCTCGGCCTCGGCACCGGTGGCTCGGGCGGCGAAGGCATGGCCGAGCTCGTGCAACAGCGTGAGCACCGCGGCTGAACCGGCGATCCACACCCCGAGCTTGCCCCCGTTGACCACGATGACGAGCACCATGAACATGATGAAGCCGGGCCGAATGTGAATCGGGAACCGGAACAGATGGAATGCCGGCTGACGTGCCATGGAAACCCCGAGCCTATGTCGAACAAGACGCGGAGTGGACGCAGTGACGTCGTAGACTCGTCCGCCGTGTCATACGTCTATTCGTTCTCCCACAAGCACAAGCGCCCGCCGATGGAATACAAGGATCTGCTCGGCGGAAAAGGTGCCAACCTCGCCGAGATGACGAGCGTGCTGCAATTGCCCGTTCCGCCCGGATTCACCATCTCCACCGATGCCTGCCGTGACTACATGCACGGTGGTTGGCCCGCCGCCCTTGACGACGAGATCGTCGCCCAGGTCGCCAAGCTGGAAAAGGCGATGGGCCGCAAACTTGGCGATCCGAGCGATCCGCTGCTGGTCAGTGTGCGCTCCGGCGCCAAGTTCTCGATGCCGGGGATGATGGACACGGTGCTCAACCTCGGGCTCAACGACCTCAGCGTCGTCGGCCTCGCCGGGGCCACGGGCAACGAACGATTCGCGTACGACTCGTATCGCCGCTTCATCGCCATGTACGGCCGGATCGTGCTCGGTGTCGACGGTGCCGTGTTCGAGCACCCGTTGGAAAAGGCGAAGGCAAAGGCGAAGGTCGCCACCGATGCCGAGCTGACCCCGGCTGTTCTGAAGAAGTTGTGCGAGAAGTACCTCGCCGCTGTGGCCAAGGCAACGGGCAAGCCGTTCCCGCAAGATCCGATGGGTCAACTGCGCGGCGCCGTCGAGGCCGTGTTCAAGAGCTGGAACGGTGCCCGGGCGATTGCCTACCGTGTGCGTGAAAAGATCGGCCACGACCTCGGCACTGCCGTGAACGTGCAAGCAATGGTGTTCGGCAACCGCGACCAGAACTCGGGCACCGGCGTGGGGTTCACCCGCAACGCGGCGACTGGCGAAAACCTTCCGTACGGCGACTTCTTGATCAACGCGCAGGGCGAGGATGTGGTGGCCGGTATTCGTAACACCGACGACCTCGACAAGCTCGGCGAGTACTTCCCGGCGCTCAAGATCGAGCTGTTCCAGATCTTCCAGCGCCTCGAAGCGCATTACCGCGACATGTGTGACACCGAGTTCACCATCGAGCAGGGCAAGTTGTGGATGCTGCAGACCCGCGTGGGCAAGCGCACCGGCGCGGCCGCGTTGCGGATGGCTGTCGACATGACCAAGGGCACCAAGGGCCCGGGTCGTACGTCGTGGAAGATCAGCCGCGAGGAAGCGCTGATGCGCGTTGCCGCCGAACACCTCGACCAGGTGCTGCACCCGCAGTTCGCCGGGAAGGGACACGTCATCGCCACGGGCCTCGCCGCTTCACCGGGTGCTGCGGTCGGCAAGGTGTACTTCACTGCCGACGATGCCGTCGATGCCGACGATCGTGGCGAGCCGGTGATCCTGGTGCGGAGCGAGACCAGCCCGGAGGATGTGCACGGGATGATGGTGAGCCAGGGAATCCTCACCGCCCGCGGCGGGCTCGTCAGCCACGCCGCCGTGGTTGCTCGCGGCTGGGGCACACCGGCCGTCGTTGGCGCCGAATCGGTCAAGATCGACGGGAAGTCGTTTGTGGTGGGCGGTCACACGATCAGAGAGGGCGATGTGATCAGCCTCGACGGCACCACCGGCGAGGTCATCCTCGGCGAGATGAAGTTGGAGGCCGCCGAGCCGCCGGCGGAGTTCCATACCATCCTCAAATGGGCCGACGTGGTGCGCAAGGGCCATCTGGCCGTGCGGGCCAACGCCGACACCGGCGAAGATGCCACCAACGCACGCAACCTCGGCGCCGAAGGAATCGGGCTGTGCCGTACCGAGCACATGTTCCTCGCCCCCGACCGCCTGCCCGTGGTTCGTGAGATGATCCTGGCCAATACCGCCAAGGCCGAGGCTGCCGCGCTGGAGAACCTGCGCAAGGTGCAACAGGCCGACTTCGAAGAGATCCTCGAGGCGATGGACGGCTTGCCGGTGACCATCCGCCTGCTCGATCCCCCGCTGCACGAGTTCTTGCCATCCGTGCAAGACCTCAAGATCAAGGAGGCCACCGAGGGGCTCAGCGTGCGTGAGAAGGCCGAACTGGCTGCCGCCGAGGAGTGGGCCGAGCACAACCCGATGATCGGAACCCGCGGTGTCCGTCTCGGCGTGGTCAAGCCGGGCCTGTACGCGATGCAGGTGAAGGCGCTCATGGCCGCTGCCGCAGCGTTGCGGGCCAAGGGCAAGAACCCGATCGTCGAGGTGATGATCCCGCTCACGGTCACTCGCGAAGAACTGGCGCTCGCCCGTGGCTGGGTGCAGGCCGAGATCGATGCTGCGGTGAAGGGTCTCAAGCGCAAGCCCAAGGTCACCATTGGCACGATGATCGAAACGCCGCGTGCCGCGTTGCGCGCCGACGAGATCGCCGAGGAGGCTGACTTCTTCAGTTTCGGCACCAACGACCTCACCCAGATGACGTTCGGATTCAGTCGTGACGACGTCGAGAGCCGGATGATGCCTGCCTATCTCGAGCAGGGCCTGCTCAAGCGCAACCCGTTCGAGACGATCGACGTCGGCGGGGTGGGCGAACTGGTCAAGCTCGGTGCCCAGCGTGGACGCGCCACCAAGCCGGGCCTCAAGCTCGGCGTATGCGGTGAGCACGGCGGCGATCCCGAGAGCATCGCCTTGTTCTACGAGGCGGGGCTCGACTACGTGAGCTGCAGTCCGTTCCGGGTCCCGATCGCACGGCTCGCCGCAGCGCAGTCCGTCATCGCCGCCCGTGGTGCTGGCGCGAAGACCGAAACCAAGTAATCCACCGCCGCTACTCGGCGCCGAACTGGAGGAATCAGATGGACGTCCAGATGCGTCAGGGACCCGCGTACGGTGTGGCGCGTCTCAGCCTCGCCCCCAACGAACCGGTCCGCGTCGAAAGCGGGGCGATGATGACGATGTCGACCGGCGTGATGCTGCAAGCGAAGGCCGAGGGCGGGATCATGAAGTCGCTCAAGCGCGCCGCGCTCGGCGGCGAGAGCTTCTTCATCAGTACCTACACCGCGCCTGCCCAGGGTGGCTTCGTCGATGTCGCCGCACGCCTACCCGGTGATGTGACGATGTTCGAGGTGGTGCCCGGCAAGGCGCTGTTCATCCAGAAGGGGTCGTGGTTAGCCAACGAGGTGAACGTCACGATGGATGCCAAGTGGGGTGGTTTCAGCAACATGTTCGGCGGCGAGGGCGGGTTCATCATTCGCGCCGAAGGACAGGGCAAGGTTGTGTTTGCGTGCTACGGAGCGATCGAGGTGTGGAATCTGGCCGAAGGCCAAGGCATCACCGTCGACACCGGCCACATGGTCGCATACGAGGAATCGGTGAAGATGACGATGCGCCGCGCCAGTGGGAGTGGGCTGGTGCAGAGCTTCAAGAGCGGTGAAGGCTTGGTGTTCGACTTCGCCGGACCGGGACGGGTGTGGACCCAGACCCGGAACCCGACCGAGTTTCTCGGGTGGATCCAGAGCTTCGTCGGTACCGGCAACTCGGGCGCGTCCGGTGGGCTAGGTGGGCTGCTGGGCCGCGACTGATCCTCGAGGGCGCGACACCGGTCACCGTTTGGCCGGGCAGGGGTAACCTCGGCCGCATGGCGATCGTCGAAGAGGATCTGGAGCGGTTGCGTTCCACGGTGTCGATTGCCGATGTCATCCAGCAATATGTGGGGCTGAAGCGGGTGGGGCGGAACTGGATCGGGCTGTGCCCGTTCCACGGTGAGCGCACCCCGTCGTTCAACGTTCGTGAAGAGACCGGCCGCTACCGCTGCTTCGGCTGCGGTGCCTCCGGCGACGTGTTCAAGTTCGTGCAAGAGATCGACCACGTCGATTTCGTGACCGCAGTCGAGCAACTGGCGGCCAAGGTGGGCATCCAGTTGCGCTACACCTCCGGCGGCGAGGGGCGCGAGCGGCAGCGGCGCACCCAGTTGGTCGAGTCGATGAGGCGTGCGGTCGACTGGTACCACGAGCGGCTGCTCACCTCAGCCGACGCGCGTGAGGCGCGTGATTACTTACGTCGCCGAGGTTTGGCCGGCGAAGTTGCGCGCAACTTCAAGCTGGGCTGGGCGCCCGACGACTGGGATTCACTGAGCCGTGGCCTCGGCTCGGGAGCTGACGTGTTGCACGACACCGGCTTGGCGTTCACCAACAAGGCGGGTCGGCTGCAGGATTCGTTCCGGGGGCGAGTGATGTTCCCGATCTATACCGAAATTGGCGATCCGGTGGCCTTCGGCGGGCGGATCCTTCCCGGTTCAACGGACCCGGCCAAGTACAAGAACTCGTCGGAAACCGCGATCTACGCGAAGTCGAAGACGCTGTACGGCCTGAACTGGGCCAAGGCCGACATCGTCGCCATGGACCAGGTGATCGTGTGCGAGGGCTACACCGACGTGATCGGCTTTCATCGTGCCGGGGTTCGCCGCGCGGTCGCCACATGTGGCACCGCGCTCACGGAGGAACATGTCCGGATGATGAAACGTTTCGCCAGCAAGGTGGTACTCGCGTTCGACGCGGACGCCGCGGGCCAGGGGGCTGCGGCGCGGTTCTACGAATGGGAGCAGAAGTACCAGGTGCAGGTGAACGTGGCCAGGTTCCCTGACGGCCAGGATCCCGGTGAGCTGAGCGTGCGCGACCCCGACGCGTTGCGTGCCGCGATCGACGACGCCGTTCCGTTCCTTGGGTTTCGGTTGCAGCGGGTTTTGTCGGGTGGCACGTTGCGGTCGCCGGAGGAGAAAGCGCGCATGGCCCAGCAGGCG
>JANOKQ010000791.1:0-5172 GCA_031419375.1 Acidimicrobiaceae bacterium | reverse complement strand
GAAGCACGCCAACCGACGTTGACGTCCTCGCCGAAGTCGTTGGAGTCGGTGCCGCAGTCCACGGCGAGTGGATCAGGATCCACCCATTCGCGAATGGGAACGGGCGGACCGCCCGTCTCCTTGCCGCTCACGTTGCGCTTCGCTACGGGCTCCCGGTGTTCGTGACGCTGAAACCGAGACCGCGTGACGTCGCCTACGCCCGGGCCGCCGCCAGCTCGATGGGCCGCCCACCACATTTCGCCGGCGAGCACACCGAGGCGACGGCAGTGTTCGCACACCTGCTGGCGCTGCGGCTGCTTCAGCCATAGCGGAGACACGACGTTGCGTGCGCTGGGTGTCTCTCAGCGACACGCAACGCATGCGACGTCTTCAGCGAGGTCAGCTGTGAACGGTCACTAATGGTAGTCGGCCGACCGGCCTGAACGAGCCGCTGCGAGTGCCGACAGTCCGTTGGGGCCGGCAGTCGGCCTTCACTTTGTGCGCGGAGCGGCCCTGGCACGACGACCTTGATCGCTGTGGCCGTCCGACAGCTGCCAATGGAACAGATCGAGAGCCGTCCGCGGATGCCTTGCGGTTGCCGCCGCCGGTTCGTCCGCCGACCATCCCGATGTAGACGGTCTCGTCGCCTACGACTTCCACCTGCTCCGTGCATGGAAGGCTCGGGAACTGCTCGCCAAGGACCCATGCCCGCGCTCACCCAGCGGCCTCCGGATCTTCGCCATGGCCAACGCCGACTCAGATGACCCGCATCGAGGTGACCCGAATCTCTGACCTTCCGGCCACCCACACTTTTGGCAGAAAGAGCCTCTGACATGAGGTTATGCAAACCAGCTCGACGCAGCCCGTCCCGCAATCGATGCTGCATTCGTTCTGCCGGGCATCCAGATCATCCGCCGGTCGTCGTCACTGGCGAACGAATCCGACCTGCAGCGGCGAGGGCTGACTGCGGCGCCAAGAGCGCACACCCTCCACGCGAATCGTAAGTTGGCTACTTACGATTCGCGTAGTTGCAAAAGCGCCTGGGGGACATCGACAAGCGTGATATGGGTCTCGCGCTCGGCCAGGGCGTGCAACGCCGGCGTGTACCCGGATTTCGAAAACAGCACCACGTCGGGCCGCTCCGCAACCTTGACGTGTTGGCGTAACGCTGGGATCTTGTACTTCTCGATGTCATCGATGATTGCCGGACCCAGTTGCGCTGTCGTCCACTTTGCCTCTGCAACGACGACTACCCTGTTGCGCAGCGATCCGACTGCGTCGACCTCCTCCGTGGACCGTTCCTTCGTCCTACGAAACTCATTCGCAGCGTTG
Organism: Acidimicrobiaceae bacterium; assembly: GCA_031419375.1. Lineage (GTDB taxonomy): Bacteria > Actinomycetota > Acidimicrobiia > Acidimicrobiales > Ilumatobacteraceae > VFMC01. Next base: position 3,861 of record JANOKQ010000791.1, on the reverse strand, counting down.
CCCCACCAGTTCCCGAACCTCGTGGCACCGCTGGCCGACGTGGACCGGAGCCATTGCAGGCACCACGCCTCGAACGAAGGGGAGACATGCTCGGCAATGACGCCGGCAATTTCGGCGTCGAACAGCGCGTACGGTACAAGCCCGGACTCGAGGTCAGTTTGGAACGGGAACACAAACCGAAACCAGAAGCGGAGGAACTCATCGTCGAGCCGCCACCGGCCGGACCGAACATCTGCTTCAGCACCGAACGGAACGTGCCTAGATACGAGGCGCAGTTCCTCAAGTTTGTGAAGGTACTTGTGGACAGCGTTCGTTTCCAACGAGATGCGTTGGCCGATCTCGTTTGCGGGCTTGCGCCCGCTTGCGAGTTGTTCGAGGATCGCGAAATACACGCGCGGCTCGCGGAGCTCTTGCTCGACGATGATGCGGCCTTCGTTGAACAAGGGTGCGTCTCTGTTCAGTACGACGGTGCAGACTGCTTTCCGGAGTGAGCCGGGCGCGAGTTTCGACAGGTACATCGGCATGCCGCCGGCGATGGCGAATCTTTCGAATGCTGCGATCGGATCGAGCTCAGGGAGGAACAGCCGTGCGTCGGAAAACGCGAGTGGCCGCACCGGCATTTGGCGCAGTCGGCCATGCATTGGGTTCTTCTCGGTGAACAGGGACTCCATTTGGGCGACCTGTGAGCCGCACAGGATGAGCCTGAGTTGTGAGCTGTCACGTTCCTCCTCCATCACCGCCTGGATCGACGTCAGCGTCTGATGTGCTTCGGTGGCGGAGGTGCCGAGCATCCATGGAAACTCGTCGATGATGGCCAGGACTTTCTGTTCCTTAGCCATCCGGAACAGAACTCTGAGAAGTGTTTGCACGTCTGGAAGGTCCGGCCGAACTCCGAGGAGTGGTTCGAGAATGTCGGCGAACCGTGTGAGCTGCGATTGAGCGGGTAGATGCTCGGCTACGAGGATCACCGCCGGTTTGCCGTCTGCGAACCTTCTAAACAGCCACGACTTGCCGACGCGCCGCCGTCCGATGAGGGCGACCGGCTCACGTGTCGTCTCGTCCCACCATGCCTGTAAGCGCGCCTGTTCCTCGGTGCGGTTGACAAACGCACCGACGAGCGGCCAGGAGAACGCAGGAACTGCCATCCGTTTACCATACCCACGATTATGCTAATCACAAGTATGCTAGGGGACCAACCCTTTGCCGTGGTAGAACGTGCGCTAGCAGGTCGGCCCATCAGCGGATCCCCGCGAAACGGTTGACGCCAACGACACCGGCGTAGATCCCGTCACGAGCTGCCAGCTCGAGGCCATATGGGCTCGCCGTGGCCGCGATCCATCGATCGGCAGTGTGGGCCTTTGCCTGGATGCCGTGGCCCATCTGCTTCGACCACACGGTGATATCCACGAAGGAATCCTGAACATCCAGGGTGACGGGGATCGTCTGGACAGCGCCGATGCGAGCCAGCAACCGTTGCGCCTTCACCGGACCCCAGTTCCTGAGCCGTGGCATGCCCGCAGCTCGACAGCCGCCTGCACAGCGATCGCGACGGTGCGGCCGGCCAACAGCCCTGCCCACCGCTACGCATCTGCATCCTGGCGCGGCGCGACGAACACCTTGGAGAACACGTCCGTGCAAGCAGTACCCGCGCGAGACTCGCAGACGCGTTGCTCAACCGCGGATCTCCGCAGAGGCGCCCCGAGTGTCGGCTGGCTGGGCCAACCTGCTGGAAGCTCCTCGGCCTCGAGAACCGGTTCGAGTATGCGTACGAGCTTGCCCCCCTCGCGTTCGGCAACACCACGGGCAACGACTCTCTGACCAATCAGCTGAGCGGCCGCGCCAACGTCCAGAACGTCGTCGAGGGCGACATCGTTGCCGACATCGTCTCGAACACGGAACCGGCGGGCACGCAGGTCAACCTTGTCCAGCCGACCGGTGATCGTGGCCTGCTCGATCTCCGCACGGGAGCAGTTCGACGCTCGCCGAGAATCTTGTCTGGTTGAGGACCTCCACAGTTCCGGGTCAGGTTTGCGGGCCGCCGTACCTTCGCTCGTCGTCACGTCGTTCCTTGCGGAGCAGTTCCAGCGCGGACGTGAACTCGGCGGCGGTGTACTTCTTCGACAGCTCAGTGTTGGCTGCGTCGAAGGTGGACCATGTCAACCCGGCCCTCGAAAATGGCCGGGTTGTCTGCTTTGACTGGGCGAACTGCAATGCGGCGAGAAGCGTGTACAGGCCCGCCCCGGAGATGTCAAGGTAGAGCCCGGAACGAAACAGTGAGCCCGGGACGGTGAACGAGTTGTCAGCCCTCGGCCTCGAGCCCGGCGCGCTCGTTCGCCCCAGCCGGTCCTGTGCAGGCACGTTCAGCTGTGCAGCGCCTCCGCGTCTCGTCGAAGCGCCACTTCACCACAACGCCGCTCGCCTCCTTCGCAAGATCCACTGAGATGCGGAGACCGCGGCCGTTACAAGGCGAGATGAAGTCGCAACGCTTTGTCGAGCGCAGCGATGAGCGCTGGGGCCATCACCCCGACGCGGCCTCCGACGCGTTCTACTGCAACGGATCGGACCTGCTCGGCTTGCGCTTTGGAATCCCGATCCAGGCCAGTGTCGGCAGCACCGAGCAGCACTTGGAACGGGTAGACGCGCTCGACGTTGGATGTCACCGGAACGACCGTGATCACGCCGCGACCGAGTCGTTCAGCGATGCTGTTCGCGCCGTCGTTGCTGACGATCACGGCCGGCCGACGCTTGTCCGCCTCGGCTCCACGCACAGGTGCAAGGTCGACGAGTCTGATCTCGCCTCGGCGCATCAGGTCACTCCATCGCTGACGGTTGCATCCCACACGGCAGCGTCGCCGTCGCGTGTCCAGCTTTCCCAGGCATCTTCGTAGGCGGCCCCGAGCTCGTGGGCCTTCAACAAGCGGACCGCTTTATGGACGACGGCAGACCGTGATGCAATTCCTCGACTCTGTGCATAGGCGTCAAGGAACTCGACATCTTCGTCGGGAAGACTGACACTCAACTTCACACCGAGATGCTACCTCGGGTAGCACGATGGTCCTACTCATAAGCCACCGAATGTCCTCGGCGTACGAAAACCCAATGAAACTCCGTGACCGTTCACATCAGTTGGTCCTCGGGGTTCGGGAGTGTCTCCGGCGGTGATCTGCCATCCGTACCGTCCCCGATTGCCTCCGCATCAGCCCCGGTCGCGTTGCCCAGCGTGAAACTCGTAGAGCCTGCTCACCCACATTTCCAGTTGCGTGGCCCCGACCCGCTGCCGCTTCATGTCGGCGAACCCATCGTCGAGTGCCGTGAACCACGAGCGCTGTCGTCTCAGTCTCGACACGGCCTCGCTGGCGCACAAGATCATCCTTGCAGGGAGTCGACGGTCGTCATCGAATTCGACGAGTCATGCTTGGCCGTGGCCGATGCCGAGCGCTGCGCCGAGCGCACCCATACCTTCGAGAGCGCTCGCTGTTCGCCGACCCCACTGATGAGCGTCGAGCAATCCGGACCCGAGTGCCATCGGCGTTTGCCGTGCCAGAGTTCGCGAAGTGTGTGAGGACCCGTTGCGCGCCGCCACCGATTCTGGATCAGCGACGACGTGAAACCGGGAACGGCGAACGATTTGGTGTCAAGAACTCAGAATCACTTCGTCCGATGGCGCCACGAACGCAGAACGCCGACAGTGGGTGCGCAGCCGAGCCCAGGTCGAAACGAGGGACGGACGGACGATCTCTCCCACCTCGGCCGATCTCGAACGTGACAGGTTCACGTTCAGGAGCGTGGTCGCCGTCAGCGCTTTTTCCGTCGGGTGTCGGTTTGCTTGGGATGGGCTGTGCCGGCATGGGTCATCACGAG
>JANOKQ010000790.1:0-5749 GCA_031419375.1 Acidimicrobiaceae bacterium | reverse complement strand
ATCCTTGACCAGGAAGCTGGCCACGATCATCCGTACCCGGTTGTGCATCCAGCCGGTCGCCAGTAACTGGCGCATCCCGGCATCGACGATCGGGTATCCGGTTGCTCCATCGCACCACACCCGGAACCGTTTCTCGGCCGCCGCCCCACGGTCGAGCGGCATCGCGTCCATTTTCGCCTGGAGGTTGCACCACGCGGATTCGGGCCGGTGGTAGAGCACGTCGGCATAGAAGTCGCGCCACGCGAGTTCGGTCCGAAACACGTCGTGCGCGCGTGGCGCACCGAGGTCGTCGATCAGCTCGCACGGGTGAACCATGCCCCAGCGCAACGCGGGCGACATACGGCTGGTCCCCGCGACACCGGGCAGGTTGCGGGCCTCGTCGTAGCTGTCGAGCCCGTCGCGGACGAACCCGGCCCATTGGTCATCGACGCCCGCCGCCGTGTGCGCCGGGAGGTCGATCCCGGTCGGGAGTACGGCAGGGGCGGGATCGGTGGCGACATGGCCGCGCTCGGTCCACGCGACCGAACCCACGTGCGGGGTGGATGGGCGCTGCGCCCAGCTCGGGCTACCGGTTGCCATCCACCGTTTCGAAAACGGGGTGAACACCGCATACGGCGAGCCGTCATCCTTGGTGACCGTGCCCGGGTTCACCGCGTAGGGGCTGCCCTCGCCGCGCAGATCGCGACCATCCGCCTTCAGTCGGGCGGCGACCGCGGCGTCGCGGCGACGCCCGTACGGGCCATAGTCACGGCTGACGAAAACCGTGCCGGCGCCGACCTCGGCAGCAAGCTTGGGCACGACGGCGGCCGGGTCTCCGTGGCGGTAGACGAGTGTCCCTCCCAACCGAGCGGACAGATCAGCGAGGGCTCGGGCCATGTAGGCGAGGCGAGGGGCACCGGCCCGGGTGAACGCCGGATCGACCACGAACAGCGCGACCACGTCGCCCCCGCCAGCGGCGGCTGCGGCCAAGGCGAGGTGGTCGCTGACGCGCAGGTCGCGCCGGAACCACAGGATCGATCGAGGCATACCTGCCCAGTGTCGCCCACGGCGCCAGGGTTTGTCAGGTCGGGTCGGGTCAGCCGAGCTGAGGCGTGCAACATGCGGCGATCACTGGCGATGCTCCTCTACTGTCTCGCCATGACCATCGCGATGCCGGCCCGTGTGATCATCGTTCGTCACGGGGCGACTGACTGGTCGATGGTCGGCAAGCACACCGGTCGCAGCGACATCGCGTTGAACGAGGTCGGGCGTCAGCAGTCGCTACGGCTCCGTCCCTTCCTGGAACGAATCATCACGTCGACAAGCGCCCACGACGGAGACGACTCGGCCCGCCAGCACCCCGACGACGAGCCGGTGGTGTTCACCAGCACGCTGAGTCGGGCCAGCGAGACGGCGGCGCTTGCGCTGCCAACTCGATTCGTTGACCGGGCCGAACCGATCGAACAGCTCGTCGAGATCGACTACGGACGATTCGAGGGCCTCACCAGCCCCGAAATCGCAGTGATCGATCCAGCGTGGAACCTGTACACCGATGGTTGCCCAGGCGGCGAGAGCGTCGCCGCCGTCATTGCCCGCTGCGATTCGTTCATCGCCAAGACCGAACGGATGGCCGCCGGCCGCACGGTGGTGGCTTTCACCCACGGTCACTTCAGCCGCGTGCTCACCGCTCGTCTACTCGGCCAACCCGCGTCGCTCGGGTCAACCCTCTACAACGACACCGCCACCATCGCGGTAGTCGACGAGCGCCGGGGTTTCCCGGTTCTCACCGCCTGGAACCTCGGCGCGCACTGACCGCCGCCGGACAGCCGCACCGATCGCCATCACCACCAGGGTGATGACGCTGCCGTAGGCAAGGCTCCATTCGGCGCTGACGTGGTCGGCGACAAAGCCGGTGATCGGCCCGCCGATTGGTGTGGTGCCGAGGAACGCCACCGCCCCCAACGCAAGTATGCGGCCGCGCATCGCCGGCGGCGATTCGATCTGCGAGATCCCGTTCAGCGACGAGATGAATGCCGCTCCCCCGGCACCGAGCGGCATGCTCACCACGTAGGCAACCCAGATCGACGGCGACCAGGCGAGCGCCAACCCGCTGACACCAATCACCACCCCGCTACCGAAGAACCACACCGAACCAACACGAGCCCGGCCAGCGGTGACGAGCGAGCCGGCGAGGCTGCCAACGCTGGTGGCAGCGAGCAGCCAGCCGAACAACTTGCGGTCACCGAAGCGGTCGGCCGACAGGATGAGTAACGACACGTTGTAGTTGAACGCGAACGTACCGACAATCGCGAACGTGACGAACAGCACGAACAGGCGCGGGCTGCGCCGAACGAACCGCAACGCTTCGCGGACGGGCTGCCCACCGCGTGCCGCCGGGGGCGAACGGTGCAGCTCGGAGCGGTTGATCCGCAGCATCGGCAACACGATCGCGGTGTACGACACACCGTTGATGACGAACAGCCAGCCGGTTCCGAGCGGGCCGACCAATGTGGCCGCCATGGCCGGGCCGAAGATGCGCGAGCCGGTCATCACCGCCGTGTTCAACGCCAGCACGTTGGGGATGTCGGGCGGCTCGACGAGCTCCACCACGAACCCGCGGCGGGCCGGGTTGTCGAGCGCGTTCACCATCCCGAGCACGAGCGACAGCGACCAGACCACGGCCAGGTTGGCGTGGCCGGCGAGGTCGACGGCACCGAGCACGAGCGCCTGCACGGCAAGGCACGATTGGGTACAGATCGCCATCTTGCGCTTGTCGACACGGTCGGCGATGCCTCCGGCCCACACGCCGAGCAGCAGCATCGGCAGGAACTGGCAGGCGAGTGTGATGCCGACGTCGGTGCCCTTGCCCGTGAGCCGGTAGACGAGCAGCGACATCGCCGTCAGCTGCATCCACGTCCCGATGTTGGAGATGATCAACCCGACGAAGAAGATCCGCGCGTTCCGGTGCCGCAGTGACCGGAACGTAGCGGAATCGCGCATGCACAACCTTTCTACCCCCGTCCAAGCCCCCGAATCGACCACCCCCATCCGGGTGTTTACGACTGGAGCCCTTGAGCGGGCGGGGACGGACCGCCTACCATCACGGCCTCCTCAATGATCGGCGGGTCGCAATGCGGAAGTTTTCTGGCGGAGTTCTGCTTGCGGCGTACTTTGTCGCGGCTTCACTCGCGGTGGCGAGTCCCGGCCCGGTCGAAGCTTTCACTGTGATCGCCGGTCCGACAATTGCGGGCGGGCAAAGCCACGCGCTCGCCGTCCAGTCCGACGGAACCGTTCTAGGTGTCGGCTGGGGTTATCTCGGTCAACTCGGGACGGACCCTCAGAGCCCTGGGTTTTCTCCGATTCCCGGGTTGTCGCGCATCACTGCCGTCGCTGCAACCGACCACGCCTCGATCGCTCTTCGTTCCGACGGCACGGTTTGGACGTTCGGATTCAACTGGTTGGGACAACTCGGCCGGACCGAGACGAGCGGCTCGACTTTCACGCCCACGCAGGTCCCGGAGCTCACCGGCATCATTTCGGTCGCCGCAGGGAAACACCATGTTGCGGCGCTGCGATCGGACGGCACGGTCTGGACCTTCGGTTCAAACATGAGTGGAGAATTGGGATGGCCGACATCCACAAATTCGCTCCAGCCCAATCCCACACCGAGGATGGTCGAGAACCTGAGCAACATCGTCGCTGTGACTGCCGGGACACACTACACAGCGGCCTTACGCTCCGACGGCACCGTATGGACGTTCGGTTCGAACACCTTCGGGCAGCTGGGCCCCAACACCAACGTTGGAACATCTCGCCCCAGTTGGTACCCGGTGCAGGTTCCCGAGTTGACCGGGATCACGTCAATTTCGGCGGGGGGCGCTCACACCCTTGCGCTGCGCGCCGACGGCACGGTGCTGGGTTTCGGCGGCAACCTTACCGGTCAGCTCGGGAATGCATTCACGTAGGGCCTCAGCCCAATCCAACGCCAACGTTGATTCCCGGCCTAACCAGCGTCGTCGCTGTAAGCGCGGGTGAAGCCCACAGCGTCATACTTCGCTCAGACGGGACGGTCTGGACATTCGGCGCAAACTCCGAAGGCCAACTCGGCTACGGGCCGGTCAACCCCGTGGTGCAGCCGATCACCGTACTGGTGCCAATTCAGTCGCACCCAACACCAGCTCAGGTTCCCGGCGTCTCAAACGTCGCTGAGATCGATGCCGCATCGCTCCACACCAGGGCTCGCCGTGCCGACGGGACGATGTCGGCGTGGGGTGGAAACGGATACGGACAACTCGGCGTGCCGACTTTTCCGCCCCTCTATTCCAGCCTCCCGGTCGAGGTGGGCGTCGCCGCAGTTCCTGTCGTCGCGTCGCGGTTCATCGCGGTTGCGCCCATGCGCGTGCTCGACACCCGCCCAGCGAGCGCCGTGAACTACACGGGCAGCAAACCGGCAGCTGGGTCATCGACGCGGTTGACCGTGATCGGCAACCCGACCATCGTTGTCCCGGTGGGAGCGACGGCGGTGACCGCCACACTTACCGTGACCGAAGCAACGGCACCCGGATTTGTTCAGGCTTTCCCAACCGGTGCTGGGACGCCCGGCTCATCGTCGAACGTGAACGTCGAGCGCACCGGTCAAACCATCGCCAACGCGATCACCGTGCCAATTGGCGCGGACGGAACCATCACGCTGTACAGCCAGTCCGGCACCCACCTGCTCGTCGACATCACCGGCTACTTCGTGCCGACGCTGACCATCACCACGGGCGGACGAATGATCCCGGTCACTTCAACCCGAATCCTCGACACACGCCCAGGATCGCCGGTCAACTACACCGGAGCGAAGCCTGGCGCAACCTCGATCACGCGTGTTCGGACGGCGGGCGTGGCACCCGTGCCGGCCACCGGCGTCAGCGCAGTGGTCCTCAACGTCACCGCCACCGAGGCAACCGACGTTGGGTTCGTCCAGGTCGGGCCAGCAGGCTCGCTGACACCGGGTTCGTCGTCGAACCTCAACCTCGAGTTCGCCGGGCAGACCATCCCGAACCAGGTCATCGTGCCCATCGGCGCGGATGGTGCAATCGACATCTACAGCCAGTCCGGCACCCACCTCGTCGTCGATGTCACCGCATACATCACCTCGGCGGCGGCCACCCCCGGGACCGACGGGCTCTTCGTACCGATCAACCCCACCCGAGTGCTCGATACGCGTCCCGAAGGCCCGATCGGATACACCGGCGGGATCACCCCCGGTGCAGGGTCGCTGGTCGCAGTGGACACGACAATCGGCAGCACCCGCATCCCGGTCACCGGCGTGTCGGCTGTCGCCGCGAACGTCACAATCACCCAAGCGACGGCTGCCGGGTTCGTCCAAGCAGCCGCGTCGGGAACTCTCGTCCCCGGTGCCTCGTCGGTATTGAACGCCAACACTGTCGGTCAGACGATCGCCAACGCAGCCGTCATCCCGGTCACAAACGTCCGGATGGACCTCTTCGCCCAGTCAGGCGGGCACCTCGTCACGGACATCTTCGGCTGGTACACGAACTGACCCCGCACGATGGCCGCACGGTCGTTCTGGTCATGCGTTCCCGGCTCTACGCCTGAATCACGTGACCAGAACGAGCTTTAGTCGTCGAGTTTGAGGGCGGAGATGAAGACGTCGCCGGGGACTTCGACTCGGCCGATCGACTTCATCTTCTTCTTGCCCTCCTTCTGCTTCTCGAGCAGCTTGCGCTTGCGGGTGATGTCACCGCCGTAGCACTTGGCCAGC
>JANOKQ010000789.1:0-2035 GCA_031419375.1 Acidimicrobiaceae bacterium | reverse complement strand
CCGGACACCGGGCGGGTCGTCGCCGCGTTGGGCCAGCTCGAAGCGTTGGCCGTGCTCGACGTCCGCCGCAACGCCACCACCGCAGTCGGCACGCACGTGATCGCCTGCACCGACCAACTGGAGCGCGTCGACGTGACGTTCCTCGACCTGTTCAATCCGGCGGTGGCCGTTCAGTTCAGCGACGCCGTGGTGGAGCCGCCGAACTCGCGCCAGCCGATGTGGCGGACGATTGCCACGTTGGCCCGGTCGTTGGGCTTCGACATCCTTGGTGACGATGCCGATCCTGCGTCGGTCAGCAGCGACACGGTGCTGTCCAAGGCGGCACGTGGCCTTGACATCGACGACCTCCGCCGCGCGGGTGGCCCGAGAGTCGAGGCTTCGGCGGTGTACGGCTGGGTCCAGTCGAAGCTGCCCACCGGTCGGTGGCAGCTTGCCCCGCCGCCGCTTGTCGCCCAGCTGCAAGCAATCACCCATCCACCGGGCTCGTCGTGACCCCACGTCGTCAGCTCCGGCATCAGAATGCCCAGCCGTTCCGCACTGGCGACGTTCCTGACGCCTTGATGCATCCCGACGACGCCCTCGCCGCCGGTGTCAGCGACGGCGAGATCGTCGAGATCTCCTCGGCGACCGGAGTGCTGCGCATCGAGTTGCATGTGTCGGATTCGACGGCCCGCGGGTCGGTGTCGATCCCCCATGGTTGGGAGGACGTCAACGTCAACCGGTTGATGAGCCGTGAGGATCGTTGGTCAGCCGATGACGCTGAGTTAGTTAAGGTATGACTATTGTACTCGCCATGCGCAGATCACGCCAACTTCTCATTCCAGCAGTCGCCCTGCTGGGCTTCGTCGGCGCCTCGTGCGGTTCGGATGACTCCGACATTGCGGCGACGACTCCGACCACTGTCGCCACGACCGAGGCTCCCACCACGGATGCTCCCACCACGGTTGCTGCAGTTTCGGGTGATGTGACGGTGTTTGCTGCGGCGTCGCTGACAGCGGCGTTCACCGAAATCGGTGATGCGTTCATGGTGGAGTATTCGGACGCGAACGTGACGTTCAACTTCGCTGCGTCGTCGGAATTGGTAACCCAGATCGGTGAGGGCGCACCTGCTGACGTATTTGCTTCGGCTGATCAGAGCAACATGACCAAGTTGACCGATGCCGGCGACAACGCGACCGAGCCGGCAGTGTTCGCCACCAACCTGTTGGAGATCATCGTCGGTCCCGGCAATCCGATGGGGATCACCGGTGTGGCCGATCTGGCGAACGAGGATCTGATTGTGGTGATCTGTGCTCCCGAGGTTCCGTGTGGCAAGTACGCCGCGCAGATCTTCGAAGCCGCAGCTGTGACGGTGACGCCGAAGTCGTTGGAGGAGAACGTCAAGGCTGTGGTCAGCAAAGTGACCTTGGGCGAGGCCGATGCCGGAATCGTGTACAAGACCGATGTGACTGCCGCTGGCGACAAGGCTGCTGGCGTGGAGATCCTGGCCGACATCAACGTTCTCGCCGAGTACCCGATCGCTGTGACCAAGGAGGCGCCCAATGCTGAGGGCGCCCAGGCGTTCATCGATTTCATCGTGGGCGAGCAGGGGCAGAAGATTCTGGCCTCGTACGGTTTCCTGGCGCCGTGAGCCGAGGTCGGCGCCGGGCCAGGCGCGTCAGCCATCCTGCCCCGGCGCTGGCCCTCGCGGTCGTGGCCGTCGCGTTCTTCGCGTTGCCGTTGGTTGGTTTGCTGTGGCGGGCCCCGTGGTCCAGCGCTTGGCGCTACCTCACCGAGGAAGACGCAGTGACCGCCTTGCGATTGTCGATGATCTGTTCGCTGTGGGCGACGCTGTTGTCGGTGGTGTTCGGTGTCCCCCTGGCGTGGTTGCTGGCACGGGTGGAGTTCCCGGGCCGTGCTGGAGTGCGAGCGTTGTGCACCTTGTCGATGGTGTTGCCGCCGGTGGTGGGTGGCGTGGCGTTGTTCTTCGCGCTCGGCCGGCGGGGCATCGTCGGGCAGTACCTGGACCGCTGGTTCGATTTCCGGTTGCCGTTCA
>JANOKQ010000788.1:0-2933 GCA_031419375.1 Acidimicrobiaceae bacterium | reverse complement strand
GCGAACGACTCGCGCGCTCGAAGAGCGCGACCCATGTCTCGGGTGGCCGCCTCGATGTCGTCGGGATGGAGGGCATCAGCCCAGTTCGGCCAATCCTGCGTCGGGGATTGGCCGGTATAGGTGAACCAACGGTCGTTGAGGTAGGTGCAGCGCCCGTCGGCGTCGCTCACCCACATCATCAACGGCGCGTGATCGGCCATGTTCCGGAAGCGTTCCTCGCTCTCGGCGAGCGCGACCTCAGCGAGACGATGTTCCGTCGTGTCCCTGAACACGACCGCAAAACGCCCGTACGGCGCGACCGGGGTGGCGAACACGTCGAACCAGCGGCCCATCGCCGCGGACCCATTCTGGAACCGCATCGCAGTGCCACCAAGGGCAACCGTGCCATATGTGGCAACCCACGAGGCTTCCAGGTCCGGGACGAGTTCGTAAGCGGTGCGGCCTGTCGCATCGACCAAGCCGGTCATCGATTCGAACTGCGGGTTGACCTCGATGAAGCGGTAATCGACAGGATCGCCATTGCTGTCGACGATCAACTCGCAGAGACAGAAACCTTCGTCGATCGCCAAGAGCACCTCCCGGTGCACGCCGTCGATGACGGCGTGGGGGGCGGAAATCGGAACGGCCATGGATGCCGGAACCTACACGGCATCACGCATCCGTTGCGAGCGGCAGGCCGCTCAAACCTCGTCGTCGCCTCCGGCATGCTGTGCCAGCGCCGTGGCGAATCCGCCCGGCACCCGGCTGCTGAGACGACTGCTGGTGACGACCGCGAGGTCGACCGGGGTGACAACGCAGAGATCGCGTGACCTCGCCCGTTGCACCAGTCGATGTTCCTCCCCCACCAAGGTGCTCGTCCTCCACCCGCCGAGCGCGGCGTATGCAGTGGCGCGAATGCCGAGGTTCGCTGCGTGAACATGAGGGTGCGTATCACCATGGACGACGTAGGTGGAGCGGAACCGAGCGAAGAGCGCGGCGGGTGTCTCTGCCGCGTCGAGATCGACAGTGCCAAGCACCACATCGGCCCCGGCGGCCGCGGCCGCTACCTGGGCCCGCAGCCAGCCGACCGGGACCACGCAGTCGGCGTCGGTGTTGGCCAACCAGACATGATCGGCGCCGTCGCCCGCTTCGGCAAGCGCCACCTGTGTTGCGGCACGCCGCGCCCGGCTTGCTCCGTGCCATCGGCCGCTGACGGCCACGACCGTCACTGTCGCCGCACGGAACTGTTCAACCACCAGGGCGCTGCCATCCGTGCACGAATCGAGCCCAACAGCAACGATCACCTGTCCGCACCATTCGGCTGCAGCACGGTCGATGCTGTGCAAGCACCCGGGAAGATGCGCCGCCTCGTTGCGGGCGGGAACGATCACCACAATCGTCGCAATGGGACCTCGACGCAGATCACCACCGGACCACGAGACGCTCCCGACCGGCCTGGCGACAGTGGTACGGCGCGCACCGGTTCGTTGACGAGCAATCAGGGGAGCGCGACGCAGCAATCCACCCGGGCGGAGCAACGCGACAACGCTCATGATGCCGCCATGGTCCGAGAAGTCGCCGGGCTCCCGGCGACGGCGGCTTTCGCGGTCCGTGCCGCAAGTGCGCCGACTCCGGGCGCGGCGCCGAGGGCGGCAAGGTCGCGTTCGCCGTGGCATTGACGGATGTACAGCTGCAACTCGGCACAGCGGCGAAGCACGGGCTCGTCAAAGGCCAGCGCCCGGGGGCCCATCACCTGACTGAACCGGTCGATCGTCTCGGTTGCAGTTCGCTCGACGATGTGGCGCAGCATCAACGCCCGGGTGTGCGCAGACGACACGTCGATCGGATCGATGTCGATCTGGTCGCCAGCATGGTCCACGACGGCTCGCAACAGGAACTCCAACGACACCAGCGCGCCAAGCGCCGAGTCGTGTAACAAATCGCGACCCGACCTGCTCTGCAAGCGGGCACTTGCCTCGTCAATGAGCCCGATCGCCCCGCCAGCCCAACAGCTCGCCGGAGCGCACGCTCCGTTCCAAAACCCCGGTCGGTCCAGGTACCAACCGGGTGGGCCGACAACGTCGCCCTCGCGCACAGGGTGTGCGTCGAAGCCCACGGATCCCGTGGCCGTCGCCGCGAATGCAGCGGTCGCCCACTCCGACGTGTCGACGGTGATCGAGGGCGCCCCACGCATGTCGACATCGACCAGCAGCATCTCGGGATGGCGCACGGTGATCAACGCCCGGTCCACCATCCCGGCACCGGTACAAAACCCTTTGGTCCCGGTCAACACCAGTGACCCGGCAGGTGACCCAGCACTTGTGAGACACAGGGAGAGTGCGGGATCGTCAGCTGCCCACACGCCGTACCAACATCCCGGTTGGGGAACTCGGCCCGCCTCGCTCAAGATCTGGACCGCGTCGAGATGGGCCTCTCCAACTCGCGCCAAGCTGAGGTCGCGCCGTCCCAGATCGAGCAGGCACCGCAGCCGTTCACGGGTTCGGCCCTGCCCGAGGGCGGGAGGTTGAGTTGCCGTCGCGCTGATGAACGAGCGCATGTAGGTGGCCAACTTGGTGGGTGTCATCGTCGCTGCCACCGACCCGCGAGGTACCTGGGGCGCGAAGCGTGTTCGATGGGTTGCAACAACCCGACCGAATCAATCGCCTCGTGCACCTGCGCGCCGTTGATGATGTGATCTGCGCTCGAACCGGTCCAGTGAGTTCCGACCACCACACCACCCGGTGACATCTGCTCGACGATCGCCTCGAGCACCGAGCCGAGCGCCGCTTCGCTGAAGTAGTACCCGATCTCGCTGAACACCACGAGGTCGAATGGTCCGTCGGGGAGATCGTCGGGGAGTGCGCCCACCCGTACTTCGACATGCGGTAACCAGACACAGCGCTGACGGGCACGCGCCACTGCCACCTCGGATATGTCGATCGCCAGTAGCTCCG
>JANOKQ010000787.1:0-2273 GCA_031419375.1 Acidimicrobiaceae bacterium | reverse complement strand
TGAAGAACTGACGAGGAGACAGAGATGGCACGAGTGAAGAGGGCGGTCAACGCCAAGAAGAGCCGCCGGCAGGTGTTGGAGCGGGCCAAGGGGTATTACGGCAACAAGAGCCGGTCGGTTCGCGCCGCCAACGAACAGGTGATGAAGAGCGGCCAGTACGCGTTTCGCGACCGCCGCGCCAAGAAGGGCGAGTTCCGTCGCCTGTGGATCCAGCGGATCAACGCCGGATGCCGCATCCATGACATGAGCTACAGCCGGTTCATCGCCGGCCTCAATGCCGCCGGCATCGAAGTCGACCGCAAGATCCTCGCCGACCTTGCCGTGCACGACATCGATGCTTTCGGTCAACTGGTGGCGTCCGCCAAGGCGGCGCTCTGAGCGAACAGCTCACCTTTTCGAACCCCAAGGTTCAACGACTGCGGCGCCTCCTGGGGCGCCGCAGTGCGCGTCTTGAAGAAGGTGCGTTCGTCGTCGAGGGCCCGGCACTCGTCGCTCACGCGGTGGCGGCTGGGTGGGAGCTCGAGGCGGTGTTCGTCGCCGACGGCAACTGGTCATACCAGCCGCCGGACGCTCCGGTGTTCGAGCTCGGCCCGAACGTGATGGAACGCGTTGCCAGTACCGACTCGCCGCAGCCGGTGCTGGCCGTCGTCCGGCGCCGCACCAGCACGCTCGCCGACCTGGGTGCGGCGACGCTGTTGCTCGTCGGTGATGGCATCAGCGATCCCGGCAATGCCGGCACGATGTTGCGTTCCGCCGAGGCTGCCGGTGTCGACGGTGTGGTGTTCACCGCAGGATCCGTCGACGTGTTCAACCCCAAGGTCGTTCGGTCGTCGGCCGGGGCGTTGTTCGAGGTGCCGGTCGTGGTCGACGTCGCCCTCGCCGATGTGTTGGCCATGGCAGGTCTGCGCAGCTACGGCACCAGCTCGCACTCCGGCAGCGCCTACAGCTCCGTCGATCTGGCGGCACCGTCGATGATCGTGGTCGGCAACGAGGCACATGGACTGTCCGCCGATGCCGGGGTCGACGAGTGGGTCACCATCGCCCATGTCGGCCGGGCCGAAAGCCTCAACGTGGCGATGGCTGCAACCGTGCTGGTATTTGAAGCCGCCCGCCAGCGGGCCTCCAACTAGATTTCTGACTGTGATGGCGCATGCTTGATGACGTAGCAACCACACTCGATCGCGGCGTCGCCCAGATCAGCGCAACGGCGTCGCTGGCCGACATCGATGCCCTCGACGCCGAACTGCTCGGCAAGCGCGGTGCCCTCGCCGGGTTCAAGGCGTCGCTCGGAACGCTGGCAAGCGTCGACGACAAGAAGGCCGTCGGCCAGGCGCTGAACTCGGCGGTCGCCACGCTCACCGACGCGCTGCACGCGCGCCGCCGGGAGCTTGCCGCAGCTGCGCGCCAGCTCGACCTCGCAGCCGAACGGCTCGATCTGACCGAGGAGCTCAGCGCTCCGTCGCGTGGCCATTCGCACCTCGTCACGCAGGCATGGGAACGGCTCGAAGACGTGTTCATCGGTCTCGGTTTCCAGGTGGCCGAGGGGCCAGAGGTAGAGACCGAGTTCTACAACTTCGAAGCGCTCAACATGCCCGCCAGCCACCCGGCGCGCAGTGGCTTCGACACGATGTTCACCGACTACCGCGACGACGGCTCGGTGTTGTTGCGTACGCACACCTCGCCAGTTCAGGTCCGGGTGATGGAATCGATCGAGCCGCCGATCTACATGGTCATGCCCGGCCGCGTGTTCCGCCGCGACACCCCCGATGCCACGCACATGCCTGTGTTCCATCAGATCGAGGGGTTGGTGATCGACCGCGACATCACCATGGCGCATCTCGCTGGCACGATCGACGCGTTCACCAAGGCGTTCTTCGGTGGTGCGTTTGCCAGCCGGCTGCGCCCCAACTACTTCCCGTTCACCGAGCCGTCGGCCGAGTTCGACATCCAGCGCCCCGATGGGTCGTGGATCGAGCTTGGTGGGTGCGGGATGGTGCACCCCAACGTGTTGCGCGCGGTGGGGCTCGACCCCGACCAGTGGAGCGGGTTCGCGTTCGGTTTCGGGATCGACCGGATGGCTCGCGAACGTCATGGGATCGACGACATCCGCGATATGTTCAGCAACGACATCCGTTTCATCGAACAGTTCTGAGCGAGGAAGACGATCATGAAACTGGTGCTCTCCTGGCTCGAAGAACTCGCCCCCGCTCTCGCTGCCCCTGGTCTTGTTGGTGGTGGTCTTGCTGCCCCTGGTCTTGCTGGTGGTGGCGGTG
>JANOKQ010000786.1:0-13126 GCA_031419375.1 Acidimicrobiaceae bacterium | reverse complement strand
CTCGGCCGTCTCGGGGTGACGGTCAACTGCATCGCCCCGCGAGCGCGGACCCCGATGACCGAGGTGAACCCGAAGTTCGCCCGACCTGCCGACGGGTTCGACAAATACGATCCGGCCAACGTCAGCCCGGTCGTCGCGTGGCTGGCGAGCGATGCCGCTGGCGATGTCAGCGGCCAGGTGTTCATCGTTCTCGGCGACCAGATCCACCGGATGCAACCGGCGACGATTGCGGCCACGGTCACCGCCGGTGATCAACGCTGGACGGTCGCCGCGATCAATGCCCGCCGCGCCGAGCTGTTCGGCGACGCTGTCAGCGGAGTCCCCGCGTGGGGCGGCCCGCCGATGTGAGGCCGCACTCGTTCCGGTCACGCAATTCCGGCGCTGAGCCGGATCCACGTGACCAGAACGACTTCACAACGAGATTCCGCTGAGGGTTTGGAACAGGATTGCGGTGAGTGTTTCACGCTGTGCGGCCTTCGATGGGCCGCGGCGGCGCAGTTCGTTCTGGTAGGTGAAAAGCCGGTCGAGCATGGCCATCATCGCCGCCGCGGCAGCGAATGGGTTGAGCGTGGCCGGCACCCGTTCGGCGGCCTGGCCGGCGGTGACCATGTCGGCCATGTGCCGCAGCAGCAACAGGTTGGCGCGGCTGCGTACCGACCGGAAATCGGCGTCACCGGCATCGGCTTTGAGGTTGCGCACGATCAGCACCGCGTCATGATCGCTCCAGTACTGGCCGTAGGCGTCCACGAATGCGCGGGCGCGCGCCACGTCATCGGCGGTTGACCATGGGGGAATCAGATATTCGACGAGTGGTTCCTCATCGTCGATCGCCGTTTCCGACAGGGCCAGGATTGCTGCGTCGAGGTCGGAGAAGTACTGGTAGAAGGTGGCCGGCGCGGCACCTGCCCCACGGGTGATGTCGACCACCTTGAGGTCGAGCACGCCGTCGCGGCGGAGCAGTTCCATCGTCGCGTCGAGCAGTCGCTGGCGAGTAGCGGTGGCGCGTTCACCGATCACCCGACCGTCAGTTGCCAGTACCTCGTCAGCCACCCGGCCACGCTACCAATGCCGCTACCACGGCCGTCATGCCCCGTACACGGGTGCCGGGGGAGGGGATTCACGTACGAGGTCGGCCACGACCGAGCCGATCTCGTCGGGCTCGTATGCAGCCCCCTTGTCGAACACGGTGCCGTGCTGCCAGCCGTCGGCCACGCTGAGCTGCCCGCCGGCGATCTCGAACATTCGGCCCGTCACATCGCACGCCGCCGATCCGAGCCACACCACCAGCGGCGACACGTTGGCCGGATCCATCGCGTCGAAGCCGGTCTCGGGGGCGCGCATCATCTCGGAAAACGCCTCCTCGGTCATCCGGCTGCGCGCCGACGGGGCGATGCCGTTGACGGCAATCCCGTAGCGACCGAGCTCGGCCGCAGCCACGATCGTGAACGCGGCGATTCCGGCCTTGGCTGCTGAGTAGTTGGCCTGCGACACGCTGCCGAACAGGCCGGCACCCGACGATGTGGTGACGATGCGGGCCTCGACCGGCGTGCCCGCTTTCGACAGTGCCCGCCAGTGATCAGTGGCGTGGCGCACCGGGCAGAACATGCCGCGCAGGTGCACACGCGCCACAGCATCCCACTCGTCAACCGACATGTTCACGAGCATCCGGTCGCGCACGATCCCGGCGTTGCACACCAACGCGTCGAGCCCACCGAAGGTGTCGATCGCCTGGGCGATCATCCGTCCGGCACCGTCCCAGTCGCTCACATCGTCAGCGTTCACCACGGCCCGGCCGCCGGCGGCGACGATCTCCGCGACCACGTCGGCAGCGGGGCTATCGTCGCGGCCGTCGCCGCCGAGGGATGCGCCCACGTCGTTGACCACAACGGCCGCACCGTGCGCGCCGAAGGCGATCGCGTGCGCCCGGCCGAGCCCGCGCCCGGCGCCGGTCACCACCACCACACGGTTGTCACAGAAGCCCCGCTGATGCCTCCTCAGCACGTGATGCCGCCGTCGATGGCGACGATCGAGCCGGTCATGTAGCGGGCCTCCGGCGAGGCAATGAACGCAAACAGCGCAGCGATTTCCTCGGGCTCGGCCATCTCCATTGGGCTGCTCACCTTTCCCAGCGAACGCAGATCGGCGCCCTCGGGGAAGGTGGAGAACGAGTGGATGATGTTGGTGTTCGTTCCGCCTGGGGCGACTGCGTTGACGCGGATGTTCTTGCGCTGGTACTCCGTCGCCAGCGCCTTGGTCAGCATCACCACCCCGCCCTTACTGGCGCAGTACGCGGCGCTCCACGGTTGACCCATCAGCCCGGCTGTCGACGCAGTGTTGACGATCGATCCGCCACCGGCGGCGAGCAGGTGCGGCAGCGCATAGCGGATGATGTGGAACGTGCCGTTGAGGTTCACGCCGACGATGCGGTCGAAGTCCTCCGGCGTCTCCTCGTGGCTGTGCCGGAAGTGGCCGATGCCGGCGATGTTGCACACCACGTCGAGCCCGCCCAGCGCGGCCGCAGCAGCATCGACGACACGCGCAACCGCTGCACCGTCGGACACATCGCATTCGTATGCGAGTGCGGCGTCACCAATGGCCGCAGCCGTCTCGTCGTGGCCGCGCACATCGAGGCAAGCGACCCGCGCCCCCTCGGCCGCAAAGCGTTGCGCAGTGGCCCGACCGATGCCGGAGCCGGTTCCGGTGACGAGCACGCGGGAACCAACGAACCTGTTCATGTGGTTTCTCCAAACTGAACCCGCAGGTCCTTCTTCAACACTTTCCCGGTGGGGTTGCGCGGCAGCGCGTCGACGAACTCGAGTTGTTCGGGCAGCTTGTGCTTCGACAGATTCGCGCGCAGCAGATGATCGGTCATCTCGGCGAACGTGATTGGCGTGTCGCCGGCGGAGACCACCACGGCGCATGTCCGTTCCCCGCGCAGGCCATCGGCCAGCCCGATCACGGCAACGTCGGTGATCGCGGTGTGCCCGTGGAGCAGGTCTTCGATCTCTTTGGGGGAGATGTTCTCGCCCTTGCGGATGATGATGTCCTTCAACCGCCCGGTGATCGAGACGAACCCGTTGGTGTCGATCACGCCGAGGTCGCCGGTGCGCAGCCAGCCATCGTTGTCGAATGCGTCAGCGTCCAGAGCAGAATCGAGGTAGCCGAGGAACACCTGCGGCCCCTTCACCAGCAGTTCGCCCTCCTCGCCGGGACCGCACTCGCAGCCGTCGAGCATCACCCGCAACATCACGCCAGGGCACGCTCGACCGTCGGTGTTGGCCTTGACGTCGTCGGGATCGTCGACGTGCACCATCGTGTTGATCGGGCTTTCGGTGAGGCCCCACCCGCCGATCAGCGGCGCACCGAATGCTTCGATCATCTCGGCGTGCAGGGTGACCGGCTTCGGCGATCCGCCCCCATTGAAGATCCGCACGTCGGGTAGCAGCCGTTCGCCGGCGGGCATCCGTCGCTGCGCAGCCAGGTACGCCATCCAGAACACCGTGCCCGCTCCGGCGCACGTGCAGCCGTGATCGCTCAGCCACTGCGGTGTGTCGGTGGGGCTGAAGGTCTCGACCATCAACAGTTCAACGCCGGTCTGGAGCGAGTTGAACAGCCACACCATCCCGCCGACGTGGGTGACCGGGAACACCACCGCAGCCCGGTCGTTTGCGGTGACCTGCATCGACCATTGCATGCCGTCGTTGGCGGCCGACATCGAGTGATCGGTGTGTTTGGCGCCTTTCGGATCGGCGGTGGTGCCCGAGGAGTAGAACAGCCAGCGCATCTCGTCGAAGGCCGGTCGGTACGGTGCCAGCGCGAGCGGGTCGCCGTCGGGGAGGTCAGCATCGACGACGATGACGTGCACCGCCCCATCGAGATCGCTGCTCACTGCGGCTGCCATCGCCGGATAGTCGAAGCCGCGGAACGTGCCGGGGACGACCAACACGCGGCATCCGCTCTGGCGGGCGATGAAGCCGACCTCGCGCTGGCGGTAGATCGGCAGGATCGGGTTTTGCACGGCACCGAGACGCGACAACGCGCCGGCGGCCACCAACGCCTCGAAACGCGAGGGCAGGATCCACGACACGGGCGACCCCTCGTGCACGCCAGCCGCGGCGAACCCGGCCGCGGCTCGCAGGCACCACTGGTGGTACTGCTCGAAGGTCATCGAGCGGTCGGCCTCGTCGATCGCCATCACCGCGTCCGGGGTCAGCTGGGCGCGTCGCTCGATCAATTGCCACAGCGCGAGGCCATGCGTGTCGATTGCGACTGCCGCAGGTTCAGGCATCAGAACGTGAGCACGCCGCGGGCGACGGCACCGGCTTCGAGTTCATGGACCGCTTCGGCCCAGTTCTCGATCGGGTGTGAGGCGGTGACGAGTTCGTCGAGGAGGATGTCGCCGCGGCGGTACATCTCGATGATCCGCGGGATGTCGCGATGCGGCGAGATGCTGCCGTAGCGGCAGCCGATGATTCCCCGGTCGACCTGGGTGAGGCGGCCGTACAACCCGTGGAACTCGGCGGTTTGCGACGACACCCCGATGACCACGACGGTGCCCTCCCAGTCGAGGCACTCCAGCGCGTTGAAGGTGACCTCGGGGCGAGCGACGCAGTCGAAGGCCCAATTCATACCACCCGAGTTGAACGGCCCGCGGGCAGCTGCAGGGCTGGCCGGGCACAGTTCGCCGACTGCGGCGACGAGGTCGTCGCGGCGCCCGTCGAGGAAATGCGTCGCCCCAAAGGTGCGCGCCAGTGATTCCTTGTCGGCCACGGTGTCGATGGCGACGATGGTGGTGGCACCCTGCACCTTCAGCGCCTGGATCACGTTGAGGCCGACACCGCCCACACCGAACACCACCGCCGATTGGCCGCGACGGACGTTGGCCCGGTTGAACACCGCACCCATCCCGGTGACGACACCGCAGCCGACGATCGCCGCCGAGGTGAGCGGTACATCGTGGGGGATCTTCACGCACTGCACGTCGCGGACCACGGTGCGTTCGGCGAATGCGCTGGTGGCGGCAAAGTTGTAGATCGGCTCACCATCGAGGGTGAACGGCTGGCTCCAGTTGGCGAGCGTGGCCCGGCACGCGGTGGGCCGGCCGTCGGCGCAGAACTCGCACGTACCGCACGCGGTCAACGTGGCGATGACCACATGGTCGCCGGGTGCCACCAGCGTGACGGCCGACCCGACCTCGGCGACCACTCCGGCACCCTCGTGCCCGCACACCCCCGGCGACGGCACGGGGTAGAGACCACCCATGTACGACAGGTCGCTGTGGCACAGGCCCGCAGCTTTGATCTCGACGATCACGTCGCGCGGGCCGGGAGCGCGCAACTCGAGGCCGGTCACGAGCTTGGTCTCGGTGCCGTCGTAGACGATGCCGCGCATGGTGTCCCCCTTGAGTTGCTGTCTCGGTTGTTCAGCGCAGGTGGTCGAGCGACAGCATCTCGATCGCGTTCCCGCGCAGCACCTTGTACACGATGTCGTCGGGCAATCCCGCAGTTTGCTGCTCGGCGATCTTCAGGCTGTGCGGCCAGGTGGAGTCGCTGTGCGGGTAGTCAGTTTCGTAGGTGACGTTGTCGATGCCGATCTCACTGATCGAGCGAACGCCGTGCGGGTCGTTGAAGAAGCAGCCGTAGACGTGGTCGCGGAACAGTTCCGACGGCGGTTGCAGCACCTTGTCGGCGATGCCGCCCCAGCCGCGGTTCTCGGTCCACACCGTGTCGGCGCGCTCGAGGATGTACGGGATCCAACCGATCTGGCCCTCGCTGTAGGCGATCTTCAGATCGGTGAACTTGTTGAACAGGCCGCTCATCAACCAGTCGACCATCGAGAAGCAGCAGTTTGCGAACGTGAGCGTCGACCCGACCGCAGGGGGAGCGTCGGCAGACGTAGACGGCATTTTCGATCCCGAACCGATGTGCATGTTGATGGTGACCTTGGCCTCGTTGCACGCCTCGAACAGCGGGAGCCAGTAACCGTCGGCGTCGTGGATACTGGGCAGGCCGAGGTTGGGTGGGATCTCGCTGAAACACATCGCGTGCACGCCGCGTTCGGCGTTGCGGCGCACCTCGACCGCGGCGAGCGCCGGGTCCCACAGCGGCACGGTGATCAACGGGATCAGCCGCCCGGCCGACGGCGCGCACCACTCGTCGACCATCCAGTCGTTGTACGCCCGCACGCAGAGCAGGGCAAGATCCTTGTCCGCTGCTTCGGTGAAGGTCTGCCCGCAGAATCGCGGCATCGTTGGGAAGCACAGCGACGCCTCGACGTGGTTGATGTCCATGTCGCTGAGGCGGTCGGGAACCAGGAACGAGCCGGGACGCATGTCGTCGTAGGTGATGCCCTTCAACGTGATGTCCTCACGGGCGAAGCCAACGGCGGAGTCGAGTCGCAGCAGTGGTCGGCGGAGGTCTTCGTAGAACCACCAGTCGACCGGGTCGCCCAAATCACCCGGGTCGCCGGGCACCGCGGTGAACTTGCCGCCGATGAACTCGATCGCCTTCACCGGAGCGCGGACGATGCGCGGCCCCACGTCGCGGTACTTCGCCGGGAGTCGGTCGGACCACACCGTGGCTGGTTCGAGCACGTGATCATCGACCGAGATGATCTTGGGCAGATCTCGCATCAGCCAAGGATACGCTCATTTCTGACGGTGTGTCAGATTCTGCGCGACGAGAGGATGCCCGTGCGAACTTTGTCGGTCTCGACAGGTTGAGCCTGTCCGCAGCGACAAAGTTGCCGTTCGGCTCCGGCCCGACTTTCGGCTGGCGGGCGGTGCCGGGATAGCGTCAGGCGCATGCCTGAAGCCTTTATCGTTGATGCAGTCCGTACCCCCGTTGGCAAGCGCGGCGGGTCGCTGTCCACCATTCATCCCGCCGACCTTGGCGCGCACAGCATCCAGGCGCTGATGGACCGCACCGGGGTCGACCCGGCAGCGATCGACGACGTGATCTTCGGCAACGTCGATTCGGTGGGCCCGCAGGCCGGGTGCATCGCCCGCACGTGCTGGCTCGCCGCCGGTCTGCCCGAGCACGTTCCGGGTACCACGATCGACCGCCAGTGCGGCTCGGCGCAGCAGTCGGTGCACTTCGCGGCGCAGGCGGTGATGAGCGGCACGATGGATCTGGTGGTCGCCGGGGGAGTGCAGAACATGAGCATGGTCCCGATCTCGTCGTCGATGACCGCCCTTTCCGCTCTCGGGTTCGACGATCCGTTCAGCGGATCGCCCGGATGGACCACCCGCTATGGGACTGGCGAGGTCAGCCAATTCGTCGGGGCACAGATGATGGCCGACAAGTGGAACCTGTCGCGCGAGGAGATGGAGGACTTCGCCGTCGAGTCACACAACCGTGCGTTGCGGGCACGGGCGGAGGGTCGCTTCGATGCCGAGATCGCCCCGCTCAACGGGCTCACCTTCGACGAAGGCCCACGCGAACCCAACATCGACAAGATCCGCTCGCTCAACGTGCTCACCCCCGGCGGCAGCTTGACGGCTGCGCTGGCCAGCCAGATCTCCGACGGTTCAGCGGCACTGCTCGTGGCCGGCGAGCAGGCGGTGAAGGATCACGGGCTCACTCCGCGGGCGCGCATTCATCACATCAGCGTGCTCGCCGACGATCCGATCATGATGCTGTCGGCTCCGATCGCAGCCACGCGGCGGGCGCTCGCGAAGGCGGGGATGACCATCGACGACATCGACCTGGTCGAGATCAACGAGGCCTTCGCCCCGGTGGTGATGGCCTGGATGCGCGAGCTCGGCGCCTCGCACGACAAGGTCAACGTCAATGGCGGAGCGATCGCGCTCGGCCACCCCCTCGGTGCCACCGGGGCGCGGCTGATGACCACCCTGCTGCACGAACTCGAGCGCACCGGCGGCCGCTACGGCCTGCAGACCATGTGCGAAGGCGGCGGCCAAGCCAACGTCACCATCATCGAACGCCTGTAAGCACAGCTACTCGAACTTGGCGCCCCATTCGCGGAGGAAGTCGGTAGACGTCACGGGAGCATCGGGGGTCATCTCGCCTGGTTCGTAGCGCACCGAGTGCAGCGTCGCTGTGTAGGCGCACGATCCCTCGTGCTCGTACCGTTGCCAGTCGATCGGTGAACCGCGGTCGATGCCCACGTCGATGCCGCTGAACGGGGCGATCGGCCACATCATCGTGCAGTCGACCGACTCGCCGGCCGGTGCGCCGTCGACCATCACGCTCACGGTCCACCGTCGGCCTCCCGGCGCACCGACACTGACGACAACCGTGTGTCGCCCGACGGACAACGCCCCGGCGTCGTGCGCGGCGGTGGTGCCGTGGCCGTCGTTGTGCACGAACGCGAGTCGGCCGTGGCGCACCTTGACCGAGTAGCCGCCGCCTTGATCGCCGTGGGCGACGAGTACGCCCTCGGCCCCGCGCGTGGGTGGCCATCGGTGGTGATCGTGAGCGCCCGCTGCCAGTTGAGCGAACCGCTGCGGATCCGCTCCAGCGTCGGAGTGCCCGGCCAGATCGTGACGGGATCGCGAAACACGTCGTCGTCGGGCGGGCGCCCACCCATCGCCACCCCGAGCCTTCGTCGACGGGATACACGTTGTTGCCGACCGCCGCCTCATGCCACCCTGTGACAGCGCGGCGACCCGCGTGGGTTGCTCGGTGGCCAGGTCGAGGGTTTCGGTGTGGTCGGCGGCGAGGTCGTACAGCTCCCATTCGTGATCGCCAAACGGCGTGCGCGGCACGCGGTTCGATACACCTCCCACCCGTCGCGGTAGAACCCTCGGTGGCCCTCGTTTTCGTAGTACTGCTCGGTGCGGACCTCACCATGGGCTGCGTACGCCACCGGAAAGGAGCAGCCGGTCTTTCGCTACTCAGCGAATCGAACCCGCTGACGGAGCCAACCAGCGAATGACTCCTCGTCGATCTGACGCGCCGCGACATCGAGCATCGCGTGCACGGCGTCGTCGACGTCAGGTGGGTCCGGATCCCAAGATCCACCATTGAGATCGACGAACAGCAGCAGGCACGCCCACGCCGCTCGCTTGTTGCCATCGGGCAGCGGATGATTCCACGCGAGGCGGCACGTGAGTACGGCCGCCTTGGCGTAGATATCGGGATAGAAGTCCTCGGCGCCGGATCCGGCCTGAGGCGCGTGCAACGCCGAATCTGCCAACTCGACGCGGCTCGCCTTGACCAGGGTCGTCGTCTCGAGCCCGGTGACCTGCTCGGCCAACCAGAAGAACTCGGCGAGGCCGAGGTACTGAGTCACTCGGCAAGACGATCGATGATCGCTTGGTCACGCTCGAGGAGCCGACGGGCACGGCTCATGAAATCGGCGTCCGCGCGAACGCGATCGATCTCGGTGGCCAGCGAATCGATGATCAACTGGTTCACGCTGGTGCCATGCACGCGAGCGACCGTCTCGGCCTCGTTGGCAAGGTCATCGGGGAGCCGTACCGTCGTCTGCTTTGTCATGAAACCATGATATCACGACATCATCATCTGCTGAGGGTGGTCACCGTTGGCCCGTAGCGAGTCGGTGTCGGAGTCGACCAGCCGGTCACGAGCCCATCCGTGCCCGAGCGTACGCTGGTGCGTATGGACGATCTCGGGTACCAGCCGTTCGATTGCGACAACCACTACTACGAAGCGCTCGACGCGTTCACCCGTCACCTCGACCCCAAGCTCGGGCCCAGTTGCGTGCAGTGGTGCGAGATCGACGGTCGGCGCTATCACGTGGTCGGTGGTGTGGTCAGCCGTGCGGTCACCAACCCGACGTTTGATCCGATTGCACCTGCCGGGTCGATGCACGACTACTTCCGTGGTAACCCTGACGGCAAGCACCCGCTGCAGTTCCTCACCGCGCGTGAACCGATCCGCCCCGAGTACCGCAACCGTGATGCCCGGCTGGCGGCGATGGACGACCAGGGCCTGTCGTCGATCTGGCTGTTCCCGACGCTCGGCATGCTGTATGAGGAACTGCTGCGCAACGACCCGTCGGCGGTGTGCGCCACGTTCAGCGCGTTCAACCGCTGGCTGGCCGAGGACTGGGGCTTCGCCTATCTCGACCGGATCTTTGCCGCGCCGTACCTGTCGCTGGCCGACGTGGATTGGGCGTGCGCCGAACTGGAGTGGGTCCTCGCCGCAGGCGCGCGGGTAGTTGTCATGCGCCCCGCCGCACCGCACACCGCGACGGGGCAGCGATCCCCGTTCGACGCCTCGTTCGATCCGTTCTGGGCGCGCGTCAACGAGGCCGGGATCGTGGTCGTCGTTCACGCCGGTGACAGCGGCTACTCCTCCAACGGATACGCGCACGATTCGTTCTCGGCGCGGTTCTCGGGTGCGTGGAAGCCGTCGATCAAGAACTTTGCGATCGAACGAGCGGCCGCCGATTTCGTGATCACGTCGGTGTTCGACAAGCTGTTCGACCGCTTTCCCAACCTGCGCATGGCATCGGTCGAGAACGGATCCGACTACCTCGCCGAGACGATGCACAAGCTCAACTCGACCCATCACAAGATGCCCGGATACTTCACCGAGCATCCAGTCGAGACGCTCAAGCGGCATTGGTGGATCAACCCGTTCTGGGAAGACGATGTCTCCCAGATCGCCGAGCTGATGGGTGTCGACCGGGTGATCTTCGGCAGCGACTGGCCGCACATCGAAGGCATGCCCCGCCCGCTCGACTACGTCAGCGAACTGAAGCAATTCGACGATGCCGAGCGGCGCAAGATCCTGCTCGACAACACCAGCGCGCTGACCGCCTCGCGCCCCTGACCGATGATCTGACGACCCGTCAGAAACAACTACCGTCGGCGCATGTATTCGATCACATCCGGCACCCGGATCTTCGGCATCCAGCTCCCCATCCAGGCCCAGAGCACGTTCTTCGTCGGTGACTGGGAGCGTTCCGCCGGCCCGGCCGATATGGCCCGCATCGCCAAGGTGTGCGACGACGCCGGCTACGGCTACATAGGGGTGTGCGATCACGTCTCGCTGCCCGAATCGGTGGTCGGGGGAATGGGGACGCACTGGGTCGACCCTGTTTCCACATTGGCCTGGTTGGCTGCGCACACCAAGCGGGTGATGCTGTTGACCCACGTATACGTGTTGCCGTACCGGCACCCGCTCATGGCTGCCAAGCAGTTCGCCACGATCGATCACCTTTCTGGCGGTCGGATGATCTGCGGCATCGGCGCCGGTCATGTACAGGCCGAGTTCGAGCATCTCGGTGTCGATTTCCGCCGGCGCGGTCGCTCGGTCGACGAATCGATCCCGGCGTTGATCGAGGCGCTCGCGAATGAGTTCGTCGACAGTTTCGGTGCCCGGCCGCGACCGGTGCAGCAACCACGTCCACCGATCTGGGTGGCCGGGTCGTCGCCGGCGGCAATCCGCCGCGCCGCCCGGCTGGCCGACGGCTGGCTGCCGCAGGGGCCGTCGAACACGGAGATGGTCGCACTGCTGCAGCGTGAACGCGAGGCGGTTGGCCGGGCTGACTTGGAGATGGCGATCGGCCACATCACCCCGTTTCTCTACGTCGGGACGCCGTCGTGGGATGTGGGTGAGGCCACGATCAGCGGCGCGGCCGACAGCATCGCCGAGCGAGTCCTCGCCACGACCGCCGATGGGGTGAACCAGTTGCAAGTGCGCTTCAAGGCCCGCAGCTGCGACGAACTGTGCGACCAACTCCAAGTCTTCGCCACCGACGTAGCCCCCCACCTCACCACGGTCTGATCGGGCCACCTGTCGAGAGCACGGACCACGGGTCTTCGGCGATGCGGGCCGGGCGGGGTGTGGAGCGACCGGTTGTCGAAAAATGCACCTCCACGGTGGCTTTCTCGACAGCCGGTAACTCCACGGGCGTGCTCGAATACTCCACTGCTGCGCAGTGCCGGCGACGTGCGGTCGCCCGGTGTTAGGCGGGGGTGTTGGCGAGGAGGAGGCCGAGGCGTTGGAGGGACGGGGTGGCCGAGCCGAACTGCAACTCGAGCTGCTTGTGGTTGAGGAAGTGCTGGTGCAGCGGGTAGTCGCGGTCGACGCCGACGCCACCGTGGATGTGGTGGGCGGCGTGCATCACCCGCCAGCCACCCTCCGCGGCCCAGAACTTCGCGATCAGCAACGCCTCGTCGCAGGGGAGTCCTTGATCGAGCCGCCACGCAGCTTGCCATGCGGTGAGCCGCACGGCTTCGGTGTCGATGTACGCGTCGCCGGCACGTTGACTGACCGCTTGGAAACTGGCGATCGGGCGGTCGAACTGGTGCCGTGAGCGGGCGTGCTCGGCGGTCAGCGTCAACGCGGTCTGGCATGATGCGGCGACCATCACGCACGCGGCCGACTGCCCGCGCTGCAGCAGCGCCAGCGTCTCGTCGGTGCCGCCGATGCGTACGGTGGGAGCAGCGTCGAAGCCCACCATCGCGTCCGGAACGCCGGAGGTGGTGTCTTGGCCGACGATCGTCACACCCGGCGCATCGGCCTCCACCGCATACAGCCCGTCGCTCGCGGTGACGATGAAGCGAGTGGCCAGCATGCCGTGCGAGACGCACACCTTGGTGCCGGTCAACCGGCCGTCGACGACCGAGGCGGTCGGCGCAAACGGGTCGCCCTGTGGCTCGTGGATCGCCGCAGTGACCACCCGCTCGCCGGTGAACACACCGTCGAGCAGTTGGGGATGTGTGCCGTGCACGGCGGCGAGCGCTGGTGCGGCGAGCGCAATGACGGCCAAGCCCGGCAGCGGTGCTGCGACCCGGCCGATCTCACCGAGCACGATCGCCGCTTCGAGCCAGCCGTACCCGCCCCCGCCGGCTGCCTCCGGTGCACCGATCGCGATCAGCCCGGCGTCGCCGAGCGCCCGCCACAACGCAAGGTCGGTGGCCGCCTCGGTAGCCGAGATCGCCTTGAGGTGCTCGGCCGTGCAGGTGTCGCCGATGATCCGGCGGGCGAGGTCGCGCAGCGCCTCTTGATCGGGAGTGAGCGAGAAGTCCATCAGCGTGCCGCCCTCGGGAAACCGAGGCTGAACATGGTGATCAGGTCGCGCTGCATCTCGTTGGTGCCGCCGCCGAAGGTGAGGATCAGCATCCCCCGATATGACGCTTCGAGCCGTGATTGCAGCACCGCGCCAGGTGTGCCCGCCTTGAGGTAAC
>JANOKQ010000785.1:0-2136 GCA_031419375.1 Acidimicrobiaceae bacterium | reverse complement strand
CGCGAGCCGACCCGGACCCGTCCCCCGGAGCCACCCGCCGCACCAGAGCGCGAGCGGATCACTCCCCCTCGGGCACCGGTCGCCGACCAGCAATGGGCGGCGCAGGCCGACGCCCCACCGATCGTGGTGCCGTTCGAGCCCTCGCCCGTGTCGATCAATCCACCGCCCGCTGGTGCAACCCAAGCTCCAGCTGCACTCGCCCGACTGCAGATGCCCTCGGGTCAGCGCGTGAACATCGACAGCGAGATCATCTCCATCGGTCGCCTGCCCGAGTGCACGATCACACTCACCGACGCCAACGTCAGCCGCCGCCACGCCGAGATCCATCCGGGCGGGCAGGTCCGCGTTGTTGACCTCGGCTCGACCAACGGCACCAAGGTGAACGGGTTGCGCATCCAAGGCCAGCAGGTGCTCGCCGACGGCGACATCATCAGCCTCGGCGGTACGCATCTCCGATTCGAGGCGGCACGCGCGTCGGCATGACCGATCAGCTCCTCGAAATCTTCAAGTTCGCGCTGCTCGGGCTGCTCTACCTCTTCTTCGCGCGCGTCCTGTGGGCCGTGTGGAGCGAGGTCCGCGGCCCGCGCACCGGACGGGTCGCGCTTGAGTCCGCCGACATGCACGACATCGGCGAGAGGGTCGATGTGGGCCAGTCGGATCCGAGTGACCCGACCCGGTCGGCGACGGTGCCACCCCCTCCGTTGCGGGCCAAACGCCGGCCTCGGGGGGCAATCACCAAGCTGGTCGTGCTGCAGCCCCGCGAGCGCAAGGGGGCCACGTTCCCCGTCGTGAACGAGATCACCATCGGACGCGCATCAACGTGCACGATCATGATCCTCGACGACTCGTTCGTCTCGCAGATCCACGCCCGCCTGCAGCAAGCCGAGGGCTCCACCTGGGTGGAAGACCTGCGTTCTACAAATGGCAGCTACCTCAACGGCGCCCCACTGACCGACAAACAACGGATCAAAAAGGGCGACCGGTTGCAGATCGGCTCGACCATCTTCGAGGCCACCTGATGGCGACGATCTGATGGCGACGATCTGATGGCGGCTTTGCACTGGGGTGCGGCGACCGACGCCGGACGCATCCGCGACGAGAACGAGGACGCGTTCGTGGCCGAGGCGATGGTGTTCGTCGTCGCCGACGGGATGGGCGGGCATCAAGCCGGCGAGGTCGCATCCGCCTTGGCGGTGACCACCTTGCGCGACCGCCTCCACGACGGTGCGAGCAGTGCCGACGTGGTGATCGCCGCCGTCGTCGAGGCCAACGCCGCCATCTTCCAAACCGCCCACAACAACGCCGCGCAGCGCGGCATGGGCACCACACTCACCGCCATCGCGGTGATGCCCACCACCGACGTACGCCACGAGCAACTCGCTGTCGTCAACGTCGGCGACAGCCGCGCCTACCTGTGGCGGCAGGGGGAACTGACCCGCGCCACCGTCGATCACAGCTACGTCCAAGAACTGCTCGCCACCGGCCACATCACCGAATCCGAAGCCCGTACCCACCCCCGCCGCAACATCGTCACCCGCGCCCTCGGCATCGAGCCGATCGTCCGCGTCGACGCCTGGGTTCTCCCACTGGTGCGCTCCGACCGCTTCATACTGTGCAGTGACGGGCTCGTCGACGAGGTGGACGACGGCGAGATCCTCCAGATCATCACCGCCAACACCGACCCGCAGGCAGCCGCCGATGCGCTGGTCGCAGCGGCGGTGAACAACGGCGGCCGCGACAATGTGACCGTCATCGTGATCGACGTCGTCGACGGCATCGATCCGGACGCATTCTTCGCCGGGTTGGCCGACACCGACGGTGACGACGAAACAATTGAACTGTCGCGACGTTTCGCCGACGCCGACCCCCTGCCGATCACCGATCAGGTCGTGGTCACCGCCGGCCCGATCGAACGGATCAAACGCCGTCTCGGTCGCAAGCTCAGCGCCTCCACGTTCGTCGCATTCCTGATCGGCGCGGTGATCATCACGGTCGTCGCCACCCTGATCGCCGTCGCCGTCAACAACTCCACCAACGACGCCCCGGTGCCCTCGACGGTACCGGCGACAACCGAACCGGTGACAACCGAACCGGAAGCGACCCCACCGGAAGCGACTTCGCCGCGCACCACGGCCA
>JANOKQ010000784.1:0-1692 GCA_031419375.1 Acidimicrobiaceae bacterium | reverse complement strand
TGGTACCCACCGCTGTCGCCTACGCCCGCGACCTCGCCACGAACTGCTCGCCTGCGTCGATGGCGCACATCAAGCAGCAGGTGCTCGACGACTGGGAACGCAGCGCGGAGGAATCGCGACTGCGTTCGCTCGTATTCATGTCCGAGATGGGCCAACACCCCGACTTCGTGGAGGGCGTCACGAGCTTCCAGGAGAAGCGACCGCCCTCGTTCGCAGGCCACGACGCACGGCTCCACGTCTCCAAGTCGATCAACAGGTGACCGCACCCGGCGCTGGCACACGCCGCGGCGAGGTCAGGCAATTCGTCAGCAACAACCTCGGCCTGCTGCCGTACCCGGTCGGCACCCTGCCGTCGGACCGGCCCGGCAGCCACATCATGGCGGCCACCGCGCTCTCCTGGCTGTGTGACATCGCCGTCGATCGCTGGGGCGAGCCGTGGGCCACGGGCGGCATGATCGATCTCCGTTTCCGGTCCCACCTCGAAGCCGGCCTCGACCTCGAGCTCGTCGGCGACCACGACGCCGATGGCGTCGACCTCACGGTGCGAACTGCCGCCGCACCCGACGAACAGTTCGTCACCGGCCGCGCCGATGCCATCGGTAATCGGCCGTTCGCCATGCCGGCCGGCGACGGCCCGAGCACGCGTGTCGCGCTCGACCCGGCCGCTCTGGACGGTCTCGTGCTGCGGCCGATCGAGCTCACCTTCGAAGCGGAGCGCGACCTGCGGATGGCCGACCACCTGCCCGGCGGATCGTTCTGGCTTGACCGCGGGTGGGCACACCCGGGCTGGTTCGCCAGCGTCGCCAACGCAGCGGCGGCGACGAGCATTGCGTTCGATCCGCCGACGTGGATGTACGCCGGGGTACGGGTCGACATGCACGCGCCCGTCACCGACGGCCCGCTGGTGACCGGCGGGCGCATCGTCGAGCTGTTCCAGTCGCGCCGCTACCGCTTCGCGGTGTGCGAGCTCTCCGCGCAGCGCGACGGCAAGCCGGTCGTGTCGATGCGCACGACGTTTGTCTACGGCGCCAACCCCTCGGCTACGTGAGCGCGATGGTGTCGGTCACACGACTCATTCGCTGCTGAACCAGCTGGAGGCGACGTTGCCGTCGACGTAGACGCGGCGCTTCTGGAACTTCCACATGCCGTCGATCCGCACGTACTCATCGATGTATCGGCCCCAGTGGTCGACGCCGCCCGGCTCGACCGCGTTGCCGATGATCACTGCGAAGTAGCAGCGGCCGGTGGCATGGTCCGCGTCGACGAGGTCGATCTGGTGGGTCGCGGTGAAGTGCCGGATGTAGGTGGTGGCGGCCGCTTCGTCCTGCGATTGCACGCGGCCTTGGGCACCGGTGAAGATCTCCTTGACCTCATCGAGGCCCGTGTGGGTGCGCCGCTCGCCGCGGGCCGGCCCGATCTCCATCACGGCGTCGTTCGCGAACAGCGGCCACAGCAGGTCGAACTTGCCGGTGTCGCCGTAGGAGTTGTAGCGGGCGACCAGGTCGCGAATGCCTTCGCGGGCGAGGAGATCGTCGAGACATGCTGGTTACCGTAGCGACACCATTGGCCGAGCGAGTCCTCCGCATCAGAAAGGCTGCATGTCGGCACCCTGGGTTTCGCCGGACGGGAGGCCGAGAAAGTACTGTCCTAATTTCAGGCCGGTCCCCGACCGCCGGCCGATTGGGGTTCGAC
>JANOKQ010000783.1:0-3632 GCA_031419375.1 Acidimicrobiaceae bacterium | reverse complement strand
CCAACCGGCTCGTTGACGTTGGTGTCAAGCCGCTGGCCGCAAGCGAGTACTGGAGCGTGCTCGGGCAGGTGCGGGATCCGGCGGTGATGCTCGGAGCGTCGGCGTCGGTCGTCACCGAGCTGGTGTCCGGTGACACGGCGTTGGCCGAGCGACTCGCCACGTTGCTCGACGCGGTCGCCGCGTTCGTGTTCGAACGCGAACGCCTCGCCGACGAAGGCATCACGATGTTGTCGAGCTTCGACGAGGGGTTTCCGCGCCGACTCCTCGAGCGACTCGACACTGCGTGCCCCGCCTTCCTCACCGTAGCCGGTCCAGCGACGTGGCTGTCATCCGGCGGCCTCGGTGTCGTCGGCAGCCGCGATGCGAGCGCAGATGCCTGTGCCGTGGCGCAGGCCGCGGCACGCGTTGCCGTCGCTGCTGACGCCGCGGTGATCAGCGGTTTGGCCCGGGGCATCGATCAGGCCGCCATGGCGTCCACACTCGACCTCGCCGGTGCGGTGATCGGTGTGCCGGCCGAGGGGTTGCAGGTCGCGGCGCGAAGCCCGGAGGTGCGTCGGCGCGTGCACGCCGGAGAGCTGTGCATTGCCAGCCCGTATGCGCCCGGCGCACGCTTCACAGCGGGAAACGCTCTCGGCCGCAACAAGCTGATCTACGGACTGGCCGATGCCACACTGGTGGTCTGTTCAGCACACGGCACCGGTGGCACCTGGGGCGGGGCCACCGAGTCGCTGCGGCGCAGCTTCGGTCCGGTGGTCGTGTGGATGGGCGACGGTGCCGGCCCGGGCAACGCTGCGCTGGCAACGTTGGGGGCCACGACGATCATCGATGTCGCCAAGGTCCTTGACGCGGCCAACTCACCCCCGCCGATCCGCGCCCAGGATTCGTTGTTCTGAAGCCCGCACCATCTGTGACCCGCACCATCTGTGAACGGCCGGGTCGAACCCCGATCAGCCGGGCTGCAGTCACCGTTCAGTCGGCCTCGGCGTTGATCTCGACGATCTTCGATCCGGGTGGGACTGCGTCGAGCACGAGCGCCCGGACGAACTCAACGGCGTCTGCTTCGTTCGAGACCGAGACGTGCTCGGTCAGACTGACAGTCGTGGTTCGGTGCTGATGGCTGGCCGCTTCGAACTTGTGGTCGAGCGCCGTCATCAACGCTTCGCTCGGAGCCTTCTTCAGGTTCACAACCACATGTACTTCAAAGCCCATGCCGCACAGTCTGCACCATCGGAACGCATCGAAACCTCCATGCGTCACCGGGGGCTCCGAGTCGATAGGTTCGCCCGATGAGTGTGCTGGATCTGTTTCGCCTCGACGGCAAGGTGGCGGTGGTCACGGGCTCCGGTCAGGGCATCGGCCGCGCGATTGCCTGGGCGCTGGCCGATGCCGGCTGCAATGTGGTCCTCAATGCCAGGCGTCAAGCCGACCTCGACGATGCCGCTGCCGGCGTGGTCGAGCGTGGAGCCAAGGCGTTGATCGTTCGCGGTGACATCCGCGACTTCTCCGAAACCATCGCCGATCGCGTCATCGACGAGTTCGGGCAGCTCGACATTTGGGTCAACAACGTCGGCGGTTCCGAAGACAAGACGGTTCGTGAGCTCGTCGACACCCCCGACGACGTGTTCCGTGCGCAGTTGGAACTGAACCTGACCAGTGCGTTCCAGGGTTCCAAGGCGGCGGCGCGACGAATGACAGAAGGCGGCGCGATCATCAACATCTCGTCTGG
Organism: Acidimicrobiaceae bacterium; assembly: GCA_031419375.1. Taxonomy (GTDB): domain Bacteria; phylum Actinomycetota; class Acidimicrobiia; order Acidimicrobiales; family Ilumatobacteraceae; genus VFMC01. The sequence continues at coordinate 1,906 of JANOKQ010000783.1, read as the reverse complement.
CGCCGGGAGTCGCGGGTCGCCGCGCACGGGCCCGTATGCGGCGGCGAAAGCGGGGATGAACAACCTCACCCAGACACTGGCGCTCGAGCTTGCCCCGCGCGGCATCCGGGTCAACACCGTGTCGCCGGGACCGGTCGCCACCGAGGCGTTCCGCGAGGTGCTCGGCGTATCCGACCATCTCGACGAACTGGCCCGTACCATTCCGCTCGGACGGACCGGCACCCCTGATGACATCGCCGCAGCGGTGCTCTACCTCGCCTCGCCAGCGGCGTCATGGGTGACGGGCGAGCACCTGCTCGTGGCCGGCGGGCGGACCCAACGCACCTACCAGTACGAGCCACGACCTTCCTGAACAGGTTTGTCCGAAGCGGCAGTGCCCAGCCCTGTCTTGCTCCCGCCGGAGGCGGTCCACCGCTGGCTCGCTTCCCGTTGGGGTCCCCGTCAGCACCTATCCCCCGGCGGATTGTCAGTCCCTGAGCATTCCCGCCGGATGGCCCCTCCATCGGGGAGTTCACCATCGCGGCGAGCACGTCGCTCGGCGGTTCGCCGGGGCCTGGCGGTTGCGATCATCATGATGTTGGGCGCAGCCGTCGCGGGTGTGGCCGCGGTGGCACCAACGAACGTCACGGCGGGCGAGTTGGATTCACGGTTCGTTGCCGTCGGGCCCGCTTGCCGATCACCGCAGCTCGCCTGGTCGACAGCCGGGACCCGGGCAACACCCCGCGAATAGGTGCCGTTGCGGCTGGCGCGAACTCGTGGTGCAGGCGGCGAGTCGATTCGGTATCCGCACCGGGTCGGGGCCGCATGCGCGCCAGGCTTCGCCGCATCCGCACGGCTTGGCGTTCGACCCGTCAGGGCGCTTCGTCGCCGGCGTCGACCTCGGCACCGACCGGCTGGAGATCTTCGAGTTGATCAACGGTCGCCTGGTGAGCCGACACGTCACGGCGATCGCTTCCGGGTCCGGTCCGCGCCATGTCGTGTTCGCTCCCGGCGGGCGTTCGGTCTACGTGTTCAACGAGTTGACCGCGACGATCTCGGTGTTCCCGTTCGACACCGCGACCGGTTCCGTTGGTGCGTTGCGGCAGACAATCGAGACGGTACCGCTCGCCGTCGGCGCGGGCACTGCGCAACGCATCCCGGTCAGCATCGTGTTCACCCGCTGTTGATGTCTCGCACTGGCAGCCGTCGACGAGCGATACGGCCACCCAGCACCAACATCGGGTAAGCGGCGACGATGAACGCCCCGGCAACGCCGTAGGCCCACGCTTCGGTGATCGGCAAGTCGAACAGGTCGCGGCTCCACGGCATCACGAACGCGGCGGCGAAGAGGGCGGTCATGGTGAGCACCAGGGCCAGCCGAAGCGGGTTGAGGGGTCGGGCTACCCGGTACAGGTTCATCAGAGCCACCGAGCCAGCCACGAGCACCGACAGGGTTCGGGCGTGGTCGGCGTCGATCGAGTCGTCGAGTTGGGAGATGGTGAACACACCCATCGTCGCGATGGCGATCACCAGCCCTGCCGGCACCGCACGTCCGAGCACCCTCGGCAGGAAACCCTGGCTGACTCGTTCGCCGTTCGGTTCGAGCGCGAGGAACAACGCTGGCAGGCCGATCGTGAACCAACTCAGGATCGACAGGTGGATCGGCCGGAGCGGATAGGCAAAGGCGAACACTCCGGTGAACACCGACAGCAGCACCGAATAGACCGTCTTGGCCAGGAACAGGCTGGCAACGCGTTCGATGTTGTTGATGACACGACGTCCCTCGGCGACTACGGCCGGCAGGGCAGAGAAGTTCGAGTCGAGGAGCACGAGTTGAGCGACGCTGCGAGTCGCTTCACTACCTGACGCCATCGCTACCCCGCAGTCCGCGGCTTTCAAAGCGAGGACGTCGTTGACGCCGTCGCCG
>JANOKQ010000782.1:0-4342 GCA_031419375.1 Acidimicrobiaceae bacterium | reverse complement strand
AACATCGCCAACCACGTGGTGCCCGGCATCGGATCGATCCCGTTGCAGCGCCTCACCGCCGAGGACCTCGACGAGTTCTACGCGCGGTTACTTGTTGAAGGGCGGCTCAACGGCGACCGCGGCGGGCTGTCGGTCAAGACGGTCCGCTACATCCACACCATCGTGCGTAAGGCGCTCGCCGACGCGCAGCGCAAAGGCAGCGTGCAACGCAACGTCGCCGACCTCGCGGATCCGCCCAAGCTGTCCTCCGCACCGAAACGGTCGATGAAGGTGTGGACCGCGGAACAACAACGCGAGTTCCTCGACCGGATTCGCGACCATCGGCTGCACCCGGCGATCTACCTCGCCGCGAACACCGGGATGCGTCGCGGCGAGATCCTCGGCATCCGCTGGGAAGACATCGATGTCCACGACAAGCGGCTCTCGGTCCGCCACACCGTGCTCAACGTCGCCTACAAGATCGTGATCGCCGATGTGAAGACGCCGATGTCACGCCGGACCGTCGATCTCGACCCCCGCACCATCACCGTGCTCAAAACGTGGAAACGCGCCCAGGTCGAAGAACGCGTCGCGCTCGGCCTCCGCCCCGGCGACGACTCACTCATGTTCGCCGAACCCGACGGGACACCGATCCACCCCGACTCCTACAGCCAGTACTTCGAACGGCTCGTCGCCGCGTCGAACGTACCCCGCATCAGACTTCACGACCTTCGACATACCCATGCCACCGTCTTGTAACTGAGCACTGTTGTATTTGATGCATCATTCGACGGGGTTGAGTGTTGGTTGTCGGTATGGGGTTTGGGTTCGGGTTGTGCGGCGTGAGTTGGTGGGTGGTGGTCTGGTAGTCGTTGTGATGTATGGGTATCCACCCGCATCGTTGCATTAGATGCAACGATGTGGCATCCGGCGTGTGGCTGGTTGAGAGGAGGAATGGTCGTGGCTGGAGCGGGTGCTATGGCAGGTTCGGCTCGTTTGGTGTTGGTCGATGGTGCGGTGTTGTTGCATCCGGAGCGGGCGGTGTTCGAGGCGATTCTGGCCGGTTGGCGGTTGCAGCAGGAGAGCCGGTTGTTGGCTGCGCCGACGGTGGACAGTCGGGACAAGACGTTGCGCCGTTTCCAGGAATTCACTGGGGAGTATCCGTGGCGGTGGGGTCCGGCCGATATTGAGGAGTGGTCGGTGTCGTTGCGTTCGTCGGGCCGGTCGCGGACCACGATCCGCGCTTATCAGAACGCGGTGGCGATGTTTTGTGAGTTTGCCTGTGATGGCCGTTACGGATGGGCGGTGGAGTGCGAGACACGTTTTGGGGAGCACCCGTCGCAGATCTGTCATGACTGGAATACTGCCGATCATGTGGCCGACTACGAGGGCGACCCGGCCCGGCGGCCGTTCACTCGCGATGAGCTGCAGGGGTTCTTCGATTTTGCTGATGACCGTGTGGCTGCGGCGCGGGCGCATGGACGCAAGGGTGGTTTGGCGGCGTGGCGGGACACGGCGATGTTTAAGGTCACCTATGCGTGGGGTTTGCGCCGTCGGGAGGCGGCGATGTTGGACACGACCGATTTCTCGACGAACCCGGCTGCGCTTGAGTTGGGTCGTTTCGGGATGCTGTCGGTGCGGTGGGGCAAGGCAATGCGGGGCAGTGCACCGCGGCGGCGCAACGTGGCCAGCGTGATGCCGTGGGCGGTCGAGGTCGTGCAGGAGTACTTGGCGGAGGTGCGGCCGATGTATGCGGTGTCGGGTGCAACGTCGGCGTTGTGGTTGACCGAGCGAGGCAGTCGGATCAGCGCCCGTCACATCAACGAGCGTTTCTGCGCCTACCGTGACGCGATGGGCTTGCCGGTTGAACTGACCCCGCATTGTCTGCGTCATTCCTATGTCAGCCATCTTGTCGAGGATGGTGTTGACCCGCTGTTCGTCCAGCAACAGGTCGGTCATTCGTGGGCTTCGACGACGGCGATCTACACGTCGGTGTCGGGCGACTACAAGAACAAGGTGATGCGCCAGGCTCTGGCCCGCGCCTTCGAGGCGGACCGGTGACCCGAACCGTCGGCTACCGCTGGCATCTGCGGGCGGTGATGGCCACCCGGGGCATGTTCGCCACCACCGATCTCGGTCCGCTGCTGGCCGAGCGGGGGGTGGCGTTGTCGCGAGAGCAGGTCTATCGGCTCGTGGTCGGCACGCCCGAGCGGCTCAACCTCACCACCCTGGCCGCGTTGTGCGACATCTTGGCGGTGACCCCGACCGATCTTGTCGAGATCACCGTCGACAGCCGCCGTGTGCCCAAGGCGGTGTCTTCGACTGCCTCGACGACGGTGCGTGATCTGCGGCCACGCCGGGCTCGTATCGTGCGCGACGACAAGGCCTGACGGTGACGGGTGCCAGCCAGGGCCGAGAGTGTGAGAGCTGCGGACGGGTCCGACCGATCGTCACGTCGCAGCCCGGTGCGTTGTTGTGCGGTTCCTGCTACAACCGGTCCGACGTCCGACCGCACCGGCTCTGCGGGCGGTGCGGGCGCGTCGCTGCCATCTGCGTGCGGGCCAAGGGAGCCAACCCCGACATTTGCGTCGATTGCTATGTGCTGCCCGTCGATGTGTGCGTGCGGTGCGGGCGGCGACGACCGTGCGCGTGGGTGGCGGCGGGCGCGCCGACGTGTATTCGTTGCCTTCCACGAGCGACGGCACCGTGCGCGCACTGCGGCACGCACCGCCCCCCGGCAGCGCGCTGGGCCGAAGGCCCCGTGTGCGACACCTGTTACACCGCTTGCCTGCGCCGGCGAGGAACGTGCGCGGAATGCGGTGTCGAGAGACGACTGGTGTCACCACCAGGTCCAGGTGCCACCCGCTGCTGTGACTGCGCCGGACTCGCCCCGATGCACACCTGCAACGTGTGCGGACGCGAAGACAAGCTCTATGAACGGGGCCGCTGCGACCGATGCGCACTCGCCCGGCGCACCACCGAGGCAATGACCGGTCCGCACGGCGTCGTGCCGACTGCACTGCTTGGCGTGCACGACACGATCATCGCCTCGACGACACCACGCAAGGCACTCAACTGGTTGCGTCGAGGAGCGGGAGCACCGATCCTGTCCGAGTTGGCGGCCGGGACAATGGCGATAACGCATGAAGCCCTTGATCACCACCCGCGCCCGGCGGCTGCGAACCACGTCCGCCAGATGCTCGTGGCCCACGGTGTTCTCGCTCCTCGCGACGACAGCCTCGCCAGCCTCGAGCGGCTGAACACCCGCACGATCGCCGCCATCGATCGTGCTGAGGACCGCAAGATCGTGGCCGCGTTCGCCATGTGGCGGGTGCTGCGCCGCGTCCGACGCCGCGCCGACCACAACACCACCGGGCGCACCGCGATCAGCCACGCCCGCAACCAGGTTCTCGGTGCCGTCCGTTTCCTCGACTGGCTCGCCACACACGATCTCGCGCTGACCGCCTGCACCCAGAGCGATCTGGATCTGTGGCTCGCCACCGGACCGCGGACGCGTTACAACGTCCACCACTTCGTCGAATGGACCTCCGAACGCAACCTCAGCACCAAGCTGCGGGTTCCACCGATGCGTTCCGCGCCCGGCACCGTCCTCGACGCGGAAACCCGATGGACGATCATCGCAAGACTGCTCCACGACCCCGACGTCGGGCTCGCCGACCGAGTCGCCGGGAGCTTCGTGGTCCTCTACGCGCAACCGCTCAGTCGCGTCGCGGTGATGACCATCGACGCGATCACCACCGGTAACCCCGTCACGGTCCGATTCGGCACCCACCCCGTCATCGTTCCCAACCCGCTCGCCGCCCACCTCACCACCCTGACAACCACCGGCCGCGCCCACCACATCGGGATCGGCTCGACCGCTACGAGTCCCTGGCTGTTCCCCGGCCACCTGCCCGGCCGACCCATCACCGCCAACCAACTCGGTCAACGACTTGGCGTCTTCGGCATCGACGCCCGAGCAGCACGACGCGCCGCACAACTCCAACTCGCCGCCCAGATCCCCGCAGTGGTGCTCGCCGAAATGCTCGGAATCGCCATCAACACCGCCGTCGACTGGGTCCACGCCGCCGGAGGCGACTGGGCGAACTACGCCGCCCTCACCTCCACCAATACTGCCCCAACCTGAAACCTCACCAGATGCAACCCGACCGGACAGAACCCACAGCATTCGACAGGGTCACAACATCGGTCTCCACCAGTTTGGACGCCGGCGTCCCACTACGCGACGTCCAAGAAGCAGCGAGTCACGCCGACCCGCGCACCACTATGCGTTACGACCGCGCCCGCGTATCACTCGACCGGCACGCCACCTACATCGTGTCAACCTTCATCGTGGGCGCAT
>JANOKQ010000781.1:0-4837 GCA_031419375.1 Acidimicrobiaceae bacterium | reverse complement strand
CGCGGCGCGGCTGGGGCTGAACTCGTCGCCAGGGCCGCTGGACTGCGCGTTCATCATCTCTGTGACACCCGCTGCGTAGGGTGCAGGAGTGGCCAAACTTCGTCTCGTCTACCGCTGTTCCGACTGCGGCGCATCGGTCCCCAAGTGGGCGGGGCAGTGTTCGGTCTGCTCGGCGTGGAACACGATGATCGAAGACGTCGAAAGCGACTCGGCGGCACAGCTGTCGCTGGTGCACATGCCCTCGAGGTTGAACCCTGGCGGGGTTGCGACGTTGATCGCCGACGTCGACGACTCGGTCGGGCGGCCACAGGCAACCGGCATCGGCGAACTCGACCGGGTGCTCGGCGATGGATTGGTTCCTGGCTCGGTCACCCTCATCGGCGGCGAACCGGGGATCGGCAAGAGCACGCTGTTGCTCCAGCTCCTCGCGTCGTGGCAGGGCCGAACCCTCTACGTCAGTGCCGAGGAGAGCGCAGCCCAGGTGCGGTTGCGCGCCGATCGCCTGGGGGCCGTGCAGCCCGACCTGTGGCTGCTCGCCGAAACACTCATCCCCCACATCGTTGCCTCCATCGACGAGGTGCAGCCCAGCTTGGTGGTGATCGACAGCATCCAGACCGTCGGCGATCCCGAGCTCAACTCCGCCCCCGGATCGGTGATGCAGGTACGCGGTTGTGCGGCCCGGCTCGTCCACGAGGCCAAGACCCGTGGCGTACCGGTGGTGCTCGTCGGACATGTGACCAAAGATGGCAACCTGGCGGGGCCGCGCATGCTCGAACACGTTGTCGATGTGGTCTTGAGCTTCGAAGGTGACCGCCACCACTCGTTGCGGCTGCTGCGCGCGGTGAAGAACCGGTTCGGGCCGACCGACGAACTCGGCCTGTTCGAGATGGCCGAGGAGGGTCTCGTTGCGGTGCCCGACGCCAGCCAGTTGTTCCTGGCCGACCGGCGCAAGGGCGTCCCCGGTTCGGCGGTGCTGCCCACCCTCGAGGGTCAACGCCCGCTGTTGGTCGAGGTGCAGTCACTCACCAACACGGCCAGCAGTGCAGCTCCACCGCGGCGCAGCGCGCAGGGGCTCGATCCGGGACGTCTTGCGTTGCTGCTGGCGGTGCTCGAGCGGCGAGCGCGGGTGTCGGTGAGCGGCGTCGAGGTGTATGCGTCCGCCGTCGGTGGTGTGCGCCTCACCGAACCCGGGGCCGACCTGGCGGTGTGCCTCGCCATCGTCAGCGCAATCACCAACCGGCCGTTACCGCCCGATCTGGTCGTATTTGGCGAGGTCGGCCTGGCCGGTGAAGTACGCCAGGTTTCCCATGCACGGCGCCGGCTCAACGAAGCGTCGCGGTTGGGTTTCGCCCGAGCGATCCTGCCGGCCAATTCCCCGAACGGGATCGACGGGATGAAACTGCACCGTGTCGCCACCGTCGCCGAAGCGCTCGCCGCCGCCGGGCTGCTCGGGCCGTGACTGCGCCGACCCCCATCGCCATGCCGTCGCCACTCCGTTCAGCACCCGCGTGACGAACCGTGGTCACGCGGGGCGGTAAACCGCCCGCAAGGTGGCCGGGGCATCGTCGTCGATGACCACCACGCCGTCGTCGGCCAGCTTGACGAGGTGAGCAAGCACGCTTCTCCCGGCCGGCTTGTGCAGTTCAGGGCGCACCGCGGCGTACAGCACCTCAACCATCGAAGCGATCGACGTCTGCCCCGAGCGGACAGCGGCGAGCACCTGGGCCTCACGTTCCACGCGGTGGGCGAGGAACGCATCAAGGAACGGGCGCGGTTCGGTGATGGGAGCGCCGTGCGTCGGCCACAGCACGCGGTCGTCGCGGCCGCAAACTTTGTGGAGCGAGGCGAAGTAGTCACGCATGTCACCATCGGGCGGACCGATCACCGTGGTGCTCCACCCCATGATGTGATCGCCCGTGAACAACCCGCGCGCTTCGGCCAAGGCAAAGCACAGGTGGTTCGAGGTGTGACCCGGTGTGTGCACCGCTGTCAGGGTGAACCCGGATCCGCGCGCCGCGACCTCGCCGTCGATCACGCGGATGTCGGGGTCGAAGTCGTAGTCGGTGCTCTCCTCAATGACCGCCGGTTCGACAGCGGAGTTTTCGTCGGTCACAGGTCCGCCGGTCACGGGATCGTCGGCGTCTGGGTCGACGAGGCGCGGGTGCGGACCAAACCCAACCGTCGGGGCACCCGTTTCTGCGCTCAGCCAGCGAGCGAGCGGCGAGTGATCGGAGTGGCAGTGCGTGACCAACACCGCCGTGACCCGCCGGCCGGCGATGGCACCGAGCAGCGCGTCGCGGTGCGCATCGAGCGTCGGTCCCGGATCGATCACCACCACCTCGGTGGGTCCGCCCACCAGGTACGTCCCCGTTCCGTGGTACGTGAACTTGCTTGGGTTCGAGGCGACCACGCGTTGGACCACTGGCGACAGCTGTACGGCCTCGCCGTAGCGCGGGTCGTCGAGGGTGACGAACGGGATACCACTCACGACCACACCGACCGCACCCTGCCGACCACGCGGCCGTGCCCGCGCACGACCTCGGCGACGAGCGGCTCCACATCGGCGGTGTCCACTCCGAGGCGGGCCAAGGCGGCCACCATCACCGCAGGACGCGCCCGGTTGGCACCATCCGCGATCTTCAGCGCAACCGCGCGTCCGTCAGGGAGTGCCGCAGCGAACACCCCCTCGGCACCGTCTTTGACGATCAGGCCGGGGATGGAACGCATGAACGTCGTCCCTTCTCGTCGCTCGCCGCCGAACAATTGCGTGTGGCGACGCATCGCGTCGTACACGCTCGTGCCAGCAGCACCTGCGCCACCGGTCGCGATCGCCCGGAAGCCACGGGCGAGGCCGAGGAGCGACATCATGTGCGCGGGGGTTCCGCACCCATCGATGCCGATGTGCGACGGCGTCTCGCCGGTCAGCTCGGCAATGGTGGCGGTGATCCGTTGTTGCAGCGGATGCTCGGGGTCGAGGTACGACACGTCGTGGGCCCAGCCGTTGTGCACGCACGTGGCCAGCATGCCGCTGTGCTGGCCGCTGCAATTCATCTGCAGCGACGTGCGACCGCCGCCGGAGCGCAACACTTCCTCGGCCGCAGCGCGATCGAGTGGGAGATCGATGGTGTTGCCGAGGGCGTGCTCGTCGAGCGATGCGCTGGACAGGATGCGAGTGACCGCCTCGAGATGAGCGGGGGTGCCGTCGTGGCTGGCACACACCACCGCCAACAGCTCCCCCGGCAGATCGAGGCCGGCGCGCACCATCGCTACGGCCTGCATCAGCTTGTTCGACGACCGCGGGTAGATGCTCACCGTTGGATCGCCAGCGGCGGCCTCGATCGAACCGTCGGGACCGAGGCACACCACAGCCCCGTAGTGAAACGATTCATCGCGACCGCTGCGGTCGGTGACGGCGACGGGGACGTACGCGTTCGTCCCGCCTCCGGGTGCCCGGGCAGTCATCGTGGTGCCCGCGGATTGCTCGGCGGGTTTACGGCCGCGGTCGCGGGCGGTCGCTCCTGGCGACGCAACGGGACTCGGGTGAGGTGATTGTCGACAACTTCGAAACGTCTGCCTGCGTTGGAGATGAGGGCCTGGATCATCGCCGCGGCAGGCAGAGCCAAGACCGCACCGACCACGCCGAGAACGGCACCGCCACCGAGCGCTGCCCCGAACGCGAGCGCGGGGTGCAACTCCATCGTGCGCGCTGTGATGCGTGGCGCGAGGAGGTAGTTCTCTAGCTGCTGGTAGACCAAGATTGCGATGGCCACGACCAGAGCGTCGACCGGTGAGTCGATCAGCGTGAGCAGCACCGGCAACACGCCCGCCAGGTACGTCCCCACCACGGGAAGGAACTGACTGATCAACCCGACCCACAGCGCCAGCGCGAGTGGGGCTTGGGTGCCGATCGCTTGGAACACGATCCAGTGGAACAGCGCCGACAGACCGGCCAGCAGCGCCCGCGAGTACAGGTACCCACCGGTCTTGTCGATCGCCAGCTCCCAGGCCGAGAGCACCTGCAGTTGGCGCGACGGGCGCAGCCGACAGCAGATCACCCGACGCAGCCGGGGGCCGTCAGCGACGAGATAGAACGTGAACAACATCACCGACAACGTCTGAAACAGCAGCCCGACTGCGGCCAGCGACACGCTCAGTGCCCGTCCGCTCTGGCTGGTGATGAAGCGTTGGATGCGGCCGTCGGAGTCGTTGATCTCCTTGATCACGGTGGTCGGATCGATGTTGGTGTCGAAGGTGTCGTTGAGAAAACCGACCGTCGAGTTCACATAGGTTTCGGAGTTGCGCAGCAGATCGGCCACCTGGCTGGCCACCAAAGTGCCGATCGCGGCGACGAAAATGGTGAACAACATCACGACGCCGACGAGGATCACAGCGGTCGCGGTGCCGCGCCGCCAGCCGCGGCTGGCCAGCCGATTCACCCCTGGCTCGATCGCCAAGGACAAGAACAACGACACGAGCAGCACCACGAGCAGACTGCTCAGCCGGCTCAGCGTGGTCCGCATCACGATCGTGAGCAGGAAGCCGAGCCAGAAGATGGCGACGGCCCGCCACACCCACCGGGGCATGCCCTCGGGGGTGAGCTCGTCGAACAATCCAAGCTCGGCTGGCACGTCGCTACTGGTCGTTGCGGGGGTGTCAGCGGATGCGGGGATGCCGCGGGCGCCGGGAACGTCGGAGAGGTCGGCCATCAGCTCTGAGCGTAGTGATGCACCGCGTGCCGCAACGGTGCTGCGAGGTTGCCGCGCTCACCAACCTCGATCGAGTCGAGACCGAGCCAGCTGGCCATCGCCTGGAGTTCCTCGGCCAACGCCGCGGCGAC
>JANOKQ010000780.1:0-3278 GCA_031419375.1 Acidimicrobiaceae bacterium | reverse complement strand
CGACCACCGACGACGAGCGCACCCGCGTGAACGTCTGCTCGGTGCCGATGTCGTCGAGTACGTACACACCGTCGTCTCGCGACGCAACGAACGTTGTCCGGCGCTCGCCAAGATCGTCGGTGATGTGGCGAGTTTCCGAGCCGTCGCGAACTACCGTCGCCGGGCCGCCCTCGGCGTCCTCCGGCGGACCGAACACGTTGTCGGGCAGCTCGGTGAACCCGGTGAGCCCGCTGGTCACCGGCAGGTCGATCGTCGAGAAGACCTCGTGCACCGTGAGGGTGACTGGGTGCGGCGACGGCCAGATCATCGGCCACAGGCTGGTCGACACCGAGACCCGCAACCGGTGCCCGGTCGGCACCGTCTGAGCGATCGGCTTCAGTTCGACCACCACGTCGTACGGCTGGCCCGATTCCAACTGCTCGGGGTGCTCATGGCTGTCGCGGTGGCACAGGTTGAGCACGCCGTAACTCAACCGTTCGACGGTTTCGTCAGGGTGCACGGCGTTGAGCCGCACGGCCACCAGCGCGTTCGGCTGATCGCTACTCACGCGCAGCCGGGCGTACGGGCGACCGGCAAGATCGATTGGCCCATCGAGTGGATCGCCGGTGTAGGTGAGCGATCCGGCGTCGTCGTAACGCTGATCGAGCGGGAGCTCGGGGGCGATCTTCCCCAGCCCGTACGCACACCACTGCCCGCCGGCCAGGCCTGTCGTCTGCGGGGAACACACGGCGGCTGTGCAGGGGCCGGTGTCGCTGTGGCCGGTGTCGCTGGGTCCGGGGACCACGAGTGCGTTCCGGGCGAACTGCAACGTGAACCGTTCCACCCCCGTCGGCCAATCCGCGAAGGCGATCCATCGGCCGCTCCGTTCGGGGATGTGGCCCGCAGGGCGATGCGACTCTTGTAGCCACATCCGCATCGCCGGGTCGTCGTCGACCCCGGTCGCGTCGCCGCGCAGCCACCGGTCCCACCACCGCTTGGCCTCCTGCAGGAAGCCGATCGCCGGCCCGGGAACGCCGTCCTGGGGGTACTTGTGGCCCCACGGCCCGACGATGCCCTTGCATGGCGACGACAGATTTTCGACCAGGTCGAACACTCCCGCGGTGTACCCGTCGGCCCACCCACTGACCGCGAGCACGGGCACCTCGATGGCCGCATAGTCCTCGATCACCGAGCCGTGCTTCCAGAACGCGTCGCGTCGCTGATGCTCGAGCCAGTCGGCTGGAGCGAGGGCGGCATTGGCGATGCGGTCGCGCCACATGTCGCGCCAGCGATCGGCACCGACGATGTCGGGATCGGGAGGGAAGCCGTTCATCGTGAAGAAGTACGCACCCCACTCGAGGTTCTCCTCGTTGAGGCAGCCACCGGTGAAGTGGACGTCGCCGTGGTAGCGATCGACCGTGGAGCACAATGAGATCACCGCCTTCAGCGCTGGTGGGCGGCGGGCCGCGATTTGCAACCCGTTGAAGCCACCCCACGAGATGCCGATCATGCCGACCGAGCCGGACGACCACGGTTGCCCAGCCAACCAGGCGATCACCTCCACACCGTCGCCCTGCTCGCGCAGTGCATACTCGTCGCCGACCAGTCCGTCGGAATCACCCATCCCGGCGATGTCCACTCGGGCGCAGGCGTAGCCGTTGGCGGCGAACCAGCGGTGCATCCCCTCATCGCCGAGTCGGGTGCCGTCGCGACGGCGGTACGGGATGTACTCCAGAATCACCGGGGCCGGATCGGTAGCGGCGCCTTTCGGCAGGAACAGCCGGACGGCGAGTCGGCGTCCGTCGGACATCGGAATCCATTCGGTCTCGACCTCGTCGATGAGGTGCAGGACATCATGGTGGGCGGCGATAGGCGAAGCGTAGGCCGCGACTCGGGGTGTCGACGATGTCGAACAGGCACACCGCACTCGCCTGTGCATCCCGCCCGCGGTGCCTGCGGGATGTAGCTCAGCTGGCGTAGATGGTCAGGGTGCGGGTGGCCAGGTTCTCGCCGGTGATCCAGTGGGTGTAGTCGATGTGCGCCCGGTACTCGCCAGCGCGGGGCGGCAACAGCAACAGGTCGTAGCGTTCGGCCGAACCGAACGCGACCCGGTCGGTCATGACCGGACGCCCCAGATCACGCAGGAGCGGGCTCGGCCCGGCCGGGTTGGATGTGTCGCACAGCGGGCGACCATCGTGGGCGATCAGCTCGCCGATTTGCGCCGGCGTCACCCCGTCGGCTTCGGTAATCCGAAGCCGGCATGGGAAGTAGCTCGCGTAGTTCGCGCGCAACAGCGACGGTGCCTTGCCGTTGCCGACGACGTTTGCCCGGATCTCGCGCAGGGCCTGCACACCGTCGGTCGTCGGTGCCGGCCGCGACAGGTTGCCGCCGAGGATGTAGAAGAACTGTGGGTCGAACCGGTTCAGCCCGACGTCCTCACCGGACAATCCGGCCGCGTGGCCCAACAGGTGCCAGCGCGGGTCGATCGTGTACGGCACCAGCAGCGTTTCGGTGGCGATGTCGTACTCCGGGCCGTCGACGAAGGAACGGCGGGTCCTGCCCGGTATCACCGGATAGCTCGGGTGAACGATCGGATCGATGATCAGCGCGCCGAACATGCCCATCTGCACATGCAGCACCGTGTTGACGTGGCAGTGGTAGAAGTACGTGCCCGACGAGCCCTTGTTCGGGTCACCCGGAACACCACGCTCGGGCGACCATTGGTACGTGTACTCGCCCGTGACCTCGAATGACGTGTGGCCGACACCGTCGTTGCGCGGGTCGGGCTCCTGTCCGTGGATGTGGATGGTGTGCACACGCTTCGATGCCTTGAGCGGGACGTGGATCATCTCGCCCTCGGTCGCGCGGATCAGCGGCGATGGCAGGCCACGCCCGGACGTGGCGTCTTCGAATCCCCAGATCTCGTGCTCGGAGCCATCGGGGAAGCGCAGCCGGCGGTTGAAGAACTTGCGCAGGAACGTGCGATCGGGCGTCTTCCGGAACTCGGTCGTCGGGCTGCCCTCCTTTGGTTGATCGATGGCGAAGGCCACCTGCGTCGGGTAGGTGTGGTGCTCTGCCGTCCGCGGGGCCGGTCCCGTCGGGGTCGGAGGGGCCATCACCCAGTCGGCCATGATCCCGCCCGGATACAGCCCACCGTGGGCGGTTTGCGAGGTCTCGGCATGGCAGTGCATGGGGTAGTGCCAGTCCTCGGTCCGCGCCGCGAACACCTCGGGCAACGCGTCGGGCGGCGGCTTGAGCGCAAGCACAACCACCTTGCGGTCGAGCGGGTCGAGCTCGAC
>JANOKQ010000779.1:0-3856 GCA_031419375.1 Acidimicrobiaceae bacterium | reverse complement strand
GATCGCCGGGAGCATGTAGTCCTCCACCGCAAGGCTGCCCGCGACAAGGGTGGCACCGCCGCCTGAACTCGCGTACGACTGCACGAACGCCGACGCGTTCGATCCCGAGTACAGGCCGTAGAGCACGCTGGCACCCGAGCTGCGTACGGCACCAAACAGCGCGGCAAGCCCGTTGCTGGCCGGATCGATGTGCGTCACCGCCTCGCCGACGATCGTTCCGCCCGCCGACTCGAAACCGCGACGGAAGGCGTAGATGGTGTCGTAGCCCGAATCGCACTGGCACGAGGCGATGAACGCCGTCCGGCCCAGGTTGGCCGCAGCCCATCGTCCGCTCGCGTAGCTGGCGTGCCAGTACAGCAGCGAGTTGTGCACGACGTTGGCGCTTTTCGACGCGGGAGTCACGACATGGGCACCGACGTTCGCGACGACGAGCGACGCTTGGCGGCCGACGAAGAGCGGCCCGAGGCGGTTGGCGACGAGCGCCGACACGCCGGCCACGACGACATCGGCTCCCCCGTCGAGTAGCGCCGTCGCTGTTGACGCGGCCCCTCCGTAGCCACGGTCGACATCGCTGCGCACAATCGTTGCGGTCACCGGCGCGGCACCCGATCGTGCGTGATCGAAGCCGAGTGTGAGACCGTCGAACATGCTCTGCCCCATGGTCGAGTAGCTCGCCCCGGTCGGAGTCATCACGCCGACATTGACCGGGGTCGCGGGAGCAGCGTGCACCGTGCCGGTGCCAACGAGTTGGACGGCGGCCGCCAGACCCGCGCCGGCACCGGCAAGCGTCACGAACCTGCGCCGGTCGAAAACGCGGGTCGGGTCGTCGTCTGTAGTCATGTTGATCCCTCCATCGGAATGCACATCTCCATCGTCATCAGGTCCTCGGCGGAAAAACGCCCTGGAGGGCGATCGCGAAGTAGCAGGTCAGGTACGGCTGGAGGTTGTTGTGCGGCTGGCTGCCGCCTACGGGTGGCAGTGTCCCGGGGGCGAGCTGAGTGTCGGCGGCCGCCTGGTACAGCGTGCCGCCCGCCGACAACGCGAACGCGGCGTTCGGATTCGGGACGTTCGTGTCGGCGATGTCGATCGTGTTCGCGCGCAGGGCGTGAGTGTGGCTGGGCGTCTCGGATTCGAGGAGCGTCACCGTCTCGGATCCCCCTGTCTCACCCAGGTCGTGCAGCGACAACCCGGGGCCTTGACCGGGGTGCATCGGAGCCCGGCCCTGCAGGTCCGGTAGGGCGAACGTGCTCCGCCCGTCACCCCCGTAGGTGGTCCCGAGCAGTGAGAACAGGGCGGTGTTCTGCGAGAGCGGTAGGAGTTGGCCGTCGCACCAGGCCCAGCCCCTTGGGGCGAAGTTGAACGGGAAGATTCTGATCTCGGCCACGAATGGGTCAGCCATGCCTGCTCCTAGTTGCTACGTCGGTGAGGGGAAGATGCCGAACAGCGAGATGATGAAATCGATGCACAGATACGGCTGGAAGTTGGTATGCGGCTGGCTGCCACCGACCGGCGCGATTGCGGCGGCGTTGAAGCTGCCGGATGGCGCGTCGTTGATGTACGGGACGACGTTGAACGACTGCGCGGGAAGGTTCCCGGCCGGGCTGATCTGGTTGCCAATTGCGTCCGCTGCAGTGAAGGCGTGGTTGTGCGCAGGGATCTGGTTGACGGTCAGCGTGACCTCCTCGGCGCCGCCGGTCTCCGCGAGGACGAAACCGTTGCCTTGGTGCACGGGAAGCCGCCCGCGCAGGTCGGGCACTGCGAACGTGCTTTGTCCGTCGCCGCCGTACGTGGTGCCGATCAGCTGGAAAAGCGTTTCGTTCTCGGCGATCGAGAGCAGCTGCCCGTCGCAGAGCATCCAGCCCGCGGGAGCGAAGTTACCGGCGAACATTCGGATCTCGCCAACATACGGTTGGGCCATGGCTCGGACTCCTCAGTTCGGCGACGGGAAGATGCCCTGGAGGGCAATGCAGAACGACACCGTGAGGTACGGCTGCATGTTGAGATGGGCCTGGCCGCCGCCGGCGTTCGTGACAGTGTCAGGTCGAAGCGTCGTCAGCGTCGCACCGGGCGGGTGATACGCGTTGTTGGCACCGCCGAGGTAGTTGCCGTTCGGCGAAGCAGTTCCGCCGCTCGCGCTCGACGATGCGGCGACGGGATGTGTGTGCTGCGGCAGCTCCGCCTGGCTGAGCGTGTGGGCCTGCTCGCCTCCCCGCTCGCCGAGCGTGTGGCCGCCCCCGACATGAAGCGGCGTCCGGCTACGGAAATCCGGAAGCGCGAAGTTCACCCGCCCGTCACCGCCGAAGGTGGTGCCGAGCAAGGAAAACAGTGCCTGGTTCTGGTTGATCGGGAGCAGCTGCCCGTCACAGGACGCCCACCCTCGCGGGGCGAACGAGAACGACATCAGGCGGATCTCGGACAGGAATGGTTCGGCCATGGGTTCCTCCTCCAATAGGGGGCTGGGGCTACGGGCAGGTGCTCCCTGCGCCGGTGAAGCCGCCACCGGGCGGCGAGTTGACGCTGGCGATCACGCTCGGGCCACCACTCGAGTTGTTGGCTGCCACGAAGTTCTGGACCGCGGTGATGTCCGTCGCCACACCCACATACCCGGGCAGGCGGATCGTCGTGCTCTGCCGCTGGCGCAGCCGAACGTCCTGGCCGCCACCGGCAGCGGGAACGGCGTCAGCGCCGCTCGCCGCCACCGAGTTTCCGGTGATCACCGCGCACGCCTGATATGTGTCGCCAGGAACGGTCCCGATGTTGTAGTGAATGCCGTTCTTCGCGATACCGATCGTGCCGGCAGTCGTGCCCGGCTGGGTGATGGTGTTGCCCGTGATGGTCGTATTGATCGTCCCGCTCTCGGCGGCAGCGCTTCCACCGGCGAGCACCTCGATCCCGAAGTTGTTGTATCCGTGGATCTGGTTGTTCGCGACCGTCCAAGCCAGCGTGCCCTGGCCAACCGTTTGCAACTTCAACGCCGACCCCTCGGCGGAACCGGAGTTGGCAACTCCCGAGACGCCGATCGTGTTACCCGAGAAGGTGCCGGTTTGGGTCGAGGAGCCTGTCGCCTTGACGATCAGCACCGCTGCGCCAACCGCGTCGCGGAACGTGTTGCCCGTAATGGTCATCGTGGTGGCCCCCGACGTGCCCCCGTTGCCGAGCGACAACCCGCCGCCCCCGGTGGCGATGCCAGGGTGGTTGTTGGAGAAGGTGTTGCCCGTCAGCACGAGGTCTCCGGCACCGGTGCCGCCATGGCTGTACTGGACGAGGTCACCTCGCGCTCCGTTGAAGGTGCTGTCCTGAATCGTCGCATTCAGTGTTGCCGTACCCGCCGACGTCAACAACACCGCATCGTTACCGTTGGCCGCGCTGTTGTCACCGATCGTGTCGGACGAGAACGTGATCCGGTTGAGCGAGCCGGTGGTGTTGACGACACGGAAGTTGTCGGCGAAGCCGCCGCTGATCGCACTGTTGCTCACGGTTGCCGAGCCGGTCAGGTTGTCGAAGGCGATACTCGAATCATTGAACGGAGAGGCGTCGTTCGTTCCGTTCGTGCCGTTGACGACGCTGTTGGCGAGGACGAAACCAACGACGTTGGTCCCCCGGATCGCGTAGTTGCTGTGATCGTGGATCCACATCCGGGTCAGTGACACAGCGACCGTGTCCTTCAACACGATGCCGGTGCCCCCCGGTGACGACGACGAGTTGTCACCGCCCACCGAGTTGGCGATCTGCCCACCCGAACAGCCGCTCGTGTCGGCCTGCGTGCAGGTGCCGCCGTTGCCGGTCACGGTGAGGCCGCCGCTCGTTCCGGTGTTGTTGACGGAGATCCCGTTGACGGCGCCGTTCGACGAGATCG
>JANOKQ010000778.1:0-8370 GCA_031419375.1 Acidimicrobiaceae bacterium | reverse complement strand
CGACCCGCTGGATCTGCGCCGACGAGCTCTGCGCCTGCTCCACCAGGGCGATGATCTGGCTGAGCGCGGTGTCGCGGCCGACACGGCTGGCCCGGAACCGGAACGAACCAGTGGCGTTCACCGTGCCACCGATCACCGAGTCGCCGGGACGCTTGTCGACGGGCAGGCTCTCTCCGGTCATGAGCTTCTCGTCGACCGCCGACGATCCGTCGACGACCTCGCCGTCGGTGGGGATCTTCTCCCCGGGGCGCACCACGATGACGTCGCCGACCTCGAGGGTCTCTGCGGGCACTTCCATCTCCTGGCCACCGCGCAACACGCGGGCGGTGGCCGGGCGCAGGTCTAAGAGCTTGCGAACCGCCGCGGAGCTCTTTCGCTTGATGATGTCCTCCATGTACTTGCCGAGGAGGACGAACGCGATGATGACTGCCGAGACCTCGAAGTAGACGTCGCGCTCACCGACCTCGACCGGGAGGATGTCTGGCGCAAATACCACGATGACGCTGTACAGGTAGGCGACCGAGGTGCCGAGGGCGACGAGAAGGTCCATGTTGATCGCCCGGCGCTTCAGTGCTTGATACGCGCCCTTGTAGAACCCGGCTCCGCCGATGACCTGCACCGGAGTGACCAGAATCATCATCCACACACCCCAGTTGAACCACGGCAACGCGTCGATCGGCGCCCAGGTCAGCACCGTCGCGCCGGCGGCCAGCCCGAAGAACACTCCCACGCGCAACAGTGCGAGCACGACCACGCCTGCCAGCGCGATCGTGACACGCCGCTTCAATCGGCGGAGTTCCTCGTCGGGAGCTTCGAAGGTGCGCTGGCAACCGGGGCTGCAGAAGTAGAACAGCCGCCCACCGATTTCGCTGCGGATGGCCCCGACGGTGTCGACCATCATCCCGCACACCGGGTCGCGAACCATCCGCGCCTCTGGTCCCGAGACGCCGTCGTCGCGATCGCGGTTGCGGTGCGCGCCATGGCCGCCTGCACCCTCGGCCGGCGAGTGGTCACCACCTTCTGCCGGAGTCACGGTCTTGGTTGTCATCGGGCACCCTCGCCTTGATCGGTGTTTGGTTCGCGCGGCAACGAACCCAGCCCGTCCGGGTGGGTCTGCCCGCGGTTCAGGCTGTCGAGGCGGCGGTGGTAGTCGTCCGGTTCGATCTCGCCACGGGCGAGGCGTTCGGCGAGGATCGCGTGTGGTGCCAGCGCTAGCGGCGGCGGTGGCGGGGAGCCGATCGTCGAGTGTTGGGGGGCGCAGCTGCCTCGTCGGATGAGCGAGACTGCGAACCAGGTCAGCCCGCCCCAGAAGACGACCATCATGATCGTCATCCACACCCACGAACCTCCACCCCAACCGTGGTGCCAATTGTGCTGATTCAGGTATCCGTAGTTCATCGTTCTCTCCTTTTGTGGCTTGACGTTTGACAGTTGCTCATCGGGTCAGCTCTTCGGCTTCCCACGTTGCCGTGACGGGCCCGGGGAGACCGCCGATGGTGAGCGTGATCGTGCCGACGACCGGGCCGGCTGCGGTGAAGCGGAGCTCACCTTCACGGTGGTGTCCGCTCGCCCCATCGCCCGTCCAAGCCGCATACGGCCACGTGGTGTCGCCGACGACCAAGCGGGCGTCTCGGGCAAGATCCTGGTCGAGCTCGACCGAGTGGGTGTCGAAGACGATCTCGAACACGGCACCGTCGGCGTCGAGGCGACGCAGGTCGAGCCCGACCTTGACCTCGCCGACCTTGACCTTGACGGTGCGGTCCGGAGATGACGCGGCCGTGGCGTCGGTGGCGGGGCTCGTCGAGGTACCGCACCCGGCCAGCGCAACCAGGAGGCCGGCCAAGGCGGCGACAGTTGCTGCCGCCCCGAGACGGCTGCGGCCGTCGCGGCGGACGGTAGGGGGCGCTATGCGTGTGCCCATGATCGGGCTCCGTGGTCATGAAGTGGCGGCTCGGGTGTGAGGTACAAGCGTCGAGCGGCGATCGCAATTCCGACTGCGTTGACGCCGATGCCGACGATCATGAACGGGATTCGGTAGTCGATGAGGAACGTCGCTGCGCCGGTCGCGCCGATGAACGGGGCCAGATCGGCGATGTGGTGGGCACAGCAGGCGATCATCCCCGCGCTCGAGGCGCCCATGCCTGCCTTCCCGGCGAGCGCAGCGCTGCGCTGGAGGCGGCGGCGGCGGCGAAGTTCGCTGACCAGCGCTACCTGGACGGCGAAGCCGCCCATGATCAGCCCAAGGTAGTACCAGTCGAGGCGTGCCTGCTCGACGAGGTGGTCGAACGAGCCAGAGGCGATCCAGACGACGCTGACGTAGAAGAGCGCGAGTACGGCGGTGGCGATTGCCGCCGTACGAACGCTGCGCGGGTTCACCGATCTCCCGGCCGGCTGCGCGGTGGAGATGGGAGCTGGTCGTGGACGGGACAGTCGCCGCCACGGTTCATCCCGCCGTGGTTCATGCCGCCCCGGCGGGGTGCTTGCCGTCCCAGCTCGGGAGGGGCCAACAGGGCAGTCACCGTCCGCTCCTCCAAACTGCGTGGCACGTACGCGAGCTTCTGGTAAACCGGGAAATGTCCGAGCGCGCGGGTCGTTGAACGTGTTCATGTGCTCGTCTCCCTTCGAGTTTGCTGATCCCATGATCGATCCTCGGGGCCCTTGCCGCATCCGCGCTGACTACCGAACGAGGTGGGGCCGTCTACGGAGTTGCGCCTGGCAGGGGTGGGGTACGGCCCTCGGGTGCAGGCGAGTGCGGAGCGCAGTGCGGCCGGGAGGTGGTCGGGGAAGTCGTCGCTGGCGACCCAGCTGCCGGTTCAATGGCGGAGCGCGGCTTAGCGCGACGGGCGTGCGCGGGCGACGGTAAGGATGAGGGCAATGGCCGAGCGGAGCGCGTCGCAGAGTTCCTCGGCGACGCGCTCGCGGCTGAGCCACGCGCCGGCACCGCATTGAAGCGCAGCGTGGCGGTAGGCGGGATCTGGTTCGGGGCCAATGACGACGACCCGTTCGAGCGCGAACGTTGGGGGTAGCTGGCGGCGAACCGCAGCGAAGTCGGCGGTGTCGACAATCACGTGGTCCGGGTGGGACAAGGCAGTGTGGTCGAGTTCCGACACGCTGTCGACCGCTGAGACCGCCCAGCAGCCATGGTCGCGGTTGAGGAGTTCAACGATGAGACCCCGCATGGCACGGTGGGCGACGACGAGCACGACGTGCGTACGTCCTGCCCAGCCGTTGCACACCTCGGCATGCGCGATCGTCATCCCCCCATCTTGCGACCAGACAGGTGCGCTGGCATCCGCGCTGACTACGGAGTGGTGCTGCGGAAGGTCACGGACCAGGCTCGTCCTGGTCGAGCAGCCCGGCCTCTTTCGCTCGGCGGACCAGTTCGGCACGGTTGCGGACGTTGAGCTTTTGGTGGATGTGTGACCGGTGGGTCTCTACGGTGCGCACCGAGACATACAGCCGCTGACCGATCTCGGCATTGGTGAGCCCGAGAGCCATCATCCGCAACACCTCGAGCTCGCGATCGGACAGCTCACCACCCGGTCCGCCGAGACGGGCGGGCGGAGCGTCGGGGGCGAGCAGAGCGGCACCTAGGGTCGGATGCACATACTGCTTTCCGCTGGCCACCAACCGGATGGCCTGGACCAGTTCGATGGCGGCGGCCTCCTTGACCAGATAGCCCACAGCGCCAGCTTCGAAGGCCCGGCGCAGGTAGGCGATGTCATCGTGAACGGTTAGCACGAGCACGCGGGTCGCCGGGCTGACCCGTACCACCTCGGCAGTCGCGTCGATCCCGCTGCCGTCTGGCAGACCGAGATCCATCACGAACACATCAGGCAAGGAGGTCCCAGCCAAGGCCACCGCCTCCTTGACGCTGCCGGCCTCGCCGACGACCTCAAGGTCGTCCTCGGCGTCAAGGATTCGTCGTAGACCGCTGCGAACAACGCCATGGTCGTCGCACAGCGCGACCCGCACGACGTCAGGCAAGGGGAAGCTCCAGCAGCACCGTTGTGCCGGAGCCCGGGGTCGACGAAAGTTCGACCGTTCCGCCGCCGAGGTCGGCCCGTTCGGCCATGCCTTTCAGCCCGAGATGCCCACGCGTCGGTGCAGCGTCGGTTTCAAAGCCGACGCCGTCGTCCTCGACGAGAACTCGTACTCGTCCGTCGGCCACCACCACCGTGATGCTGGCGGTGGCGGCTTCGGCGTGGCGGGTGATGTTGGTCAGCGCTTCCTGCACGACTCGGTAGACGACGGTCTCGATGTCGGGCGGCAACCTGTCTGCGGCGAAGCCGTGGGCGGCAAGCGCGACGGTGGCGTCGCCGCGGCTGGTCATGTCTTGGGCCAGATGTTCAAGGGCCGGGAGTAGCCCGACGTCGTCAAGCACAGTTGGTCGCAGGTCGAAGGCCAATTTGCGGGTGCGGTGCAGCGCGTCGACCACGAGGTCGTGGACCTCATCGGCACGCCGGCGGGCGTCGTCGAGACCGACCTCGTCGCTTGCCAGGGAGGATTCGAGGAGCCGGAGGCCGAGCAACACCGACGTGAGGGCCTGCCCGACGTCGTCGTGGAGGTCGCGCGACACCCGGGCGCGTTCCGCCTCTTGTGCGCTGAGGATCTCTCCCAGCATCTCACGCTTGAAACCAGCCCGCTCCGTTGCGGCAGCGAGGTCGGCGACCGCCTCGGCGCGGGCTCGTTCTGCCTGGACGAGATGGGCGCTTTCGATTGCTCCGAGGGCGAACGCGGCGAAGGCGACGACCAGGGCCTCGTCCTCATCGGTGAAGGGTTCATCGTCGGCCTTCTCTGTCACGTACAGGTTGCCGTACCGCCGACCACCCCGACCGACCGGCACCCCGAGGAACGTCCGCATCAGCGGATGATTCGGGGGGAACCCACCCGCACGAGGATCGGCACCGAGCTCTGGGAGCCGTATCGGTCCGCTGGCGACGATCACCTCACCAAGCAGCCCACGTCCATCAGGAAAGCTCCCAATGCGGGCAACTGTGTCGTCATCCACTCCATAGTGGATGAACGACTCGATCACGCCGGTCTCGTTGTAGATCCCGAGTGCCGCGTATTTGGCATCGGCGATCGTGGCGGCGCCGGCCACGATCCGCCGCAGCACCGTCTCCAGCTCGTGCTCGCCCGACAGCACCAGCACAGCTTCGAGCAGCGTCTGAACCTTCAGTGGCCAGCCAGCAGCGCCACCGTCGAAATCGTGTGTTGTCGGCGGCGGCACTGACACAGTGTAGTACCCGGATGTTGCGGGAGAGCCACGCCGCCATTCCGTGATAGTTCCCGATGACACGATCGTTGTCCGCCGTCACTATTGGAGAGCGAGCCCAGCCGATCTGGGCCCCGCGATACCGCCATGAGTCTGCCCGCCGCTCTATCCCGACGAGGCCACCGCACGCGAACGCGTTGCCGGTCTCGGCTGGCTCGAACACCAACTCGCCAGCGACGGGCCGTGGGCTGAGATCACGTGCCGGTGGGTGTGCAAACGCCGTGGCGCCGCGGCGGTCGTCGCCTCGCTGGTGCGACCGGGCTTGCCCGCCGTCATCCGTCGCGATGGGATCCAGCACAGTTGGGCGTCGTACTCACAGTCGTTTCGGCACGTGCCTGCTTCAGCCGAAGGCAGCCGATGGCTGGCGAACGTCCACGTTCCGGTCGAACTCGTCGCCGGAGCCGACGATCCGGTCACAGACCTCGCCTATCTCCGGCAGTTGGCCGAGGAACTGCCGTTCGTCACACTCACCGTTCACGACGGTGCTGACCACGACCTTCCCCTGACCGACCCGATCGTCGCCGTAGGCACCATCACTCGCGTCGCCGAGGTGCTCAGTCGCTCGCGCGCTACGGATGCCCCGAAGCCAGATTCCGTAGCCGATACCGATGATGACCGGCCTCGTCCGGGCCACCATTGCGGGCACGAGCTGTAGCGTCCGCGACGCGCGCTTGTAGGGAGGACCGATGACCATGACCAAGACCAAGACACTTCACGACCACCACTCCGGTAGCGCGAGCGCAGTGACCACGGTGCTGCACGTCGGCAACGTGCATTGGGGATCCGAGAAGGCTGTGGTCGAGTCGATCCTCCAACGCCTCCCCGGTGTCCTGCGGGTCGAGGCCAACCCCGTTGCCCAGACCGCGACGTCACGTACGACCCGAGCGCAACATCGGTCGCCGATCTTCGGGGATGGCTCGAGGACTCCGGCTATCACTGCGCCGGCCAGTCCGTGCCCAGCCATGTGTGCATGCCGATGCAGGAGCCCGATCAGGAAGCGATACGCGGATCGGACGCCGCTCATCCGCCCGAGCCTGCCAAGCATTCGGCCGACCACGGTCAGTCGCCGCCGACGCGCTCGCCGCACGACGCCATGGGCCACGGAGGGCACGCGGGTATCTCGATGGCGTCGCCGCGGCCGCGATCCCCACGAGGTCGCGAAGCGCCTCAGTCGGTTCGGTCGATTCGGCACCCCGCAGGAGATCGCCGATGCCACCCTGTGGCTGTGCAGCGCTGCGTCGTCGTTCACCACCGGACACGCACTAGCCGTCGACGGCGGCATGCTCGGCACCTGAGCGAACGGACCACGCACATGGAGCTTCCGACGACACTGCACGATCGCCTCGAGATCATCGAGCTGACGCACCGCTACTGCTGGGCGCTCGACTCGAAAGACCTCGACTTGCTCGACACCGTGTTCCTGCCCGACGCGACTGCCGAGCTGCGATCGGCGCCGCTTGAGGGGCGAGATGCGATCCGCGCCCGCATTCGTGCCGCAGCCACCGCACTCGACGCCACTCAGCACACGGTCACGAACCACATGGTGACGATCGATGGCGACCGTGCAACCAGCCGCTGCTACCTCCACTCGCAGCACGTGCGCGAAGGCACCGAGGGCGGCGACCTGTACGTCATCGCCGGGCGCTACGAGGACGAACTCGTGCGCACCCCTGATGGCTGGCGCATCGCGTTTCGCCGCCTCGTGGGTGTGTGGACCGACGGCAACCTCGCCGTCGTGCGCAGGTAGGCGCGGCGACCCTGCGATCATGCGACGTCGCGGTTGACCGCGCTACTGGCGAGCTCGCCGCGATGCGAATCAAGTTGCGGCGAGCACCGCGGCGAGGTCGTCGATCACCGACGGCGGCGCCGACTTCGGCACCGAGACGATCGCCAGATCTGCACCTACCTCGGCAAACGCAGCTCGATCAGCGAGCAGCTGATCATCGTCGGTGTAATGCAGCACGAAGCTGCAGGTGATGTCCGCGGGGTCGCGCCCGATGGTCGCGCACGCGTCGTGCAACACCTGGCGACAGTCGGCGAAATCAGCCGGGTCGGTCCCGCTGTAGTTCCAGTGATCCGCGAAGCGTGCGGTCAACGGCAGGGTGCGCCGACGACCGCGGCCGCCGATGCAGATCGGAATCCTTGCCTGAACTGGCTTGGGATTGTTCATCGCCTCGTGCAGTTGGTAGTAGGTGCCGTCGAAGGTGGTGCGGTCGTTAGCGAGCAGACCCTCCAGAACGTGCAGCCCCTCCCCGAACCGATCGAAACGCTCACGCAGCGTGCCCAACTCGATGCCGAACGCATCGCACTCTTCCTCGTTCCATCCCGCGCCGATGCCAAGCTCCAAGCGCCCACGGCTGATGATGTCGAGCGTGCTCGCCATGTTGGCCAGCACGCCGGGATGGCGGTACACCATGCCCGTCACCAGCACGCCACCGCGCAACCGCTCGGTCTCGTGCAGCAAGGCGGTCAACGTCACCCAACCGTCTAGGCAATCCTCGGACGAATCGCCGAACAGCGGATACAGATGATCGAACGTCCACGCCGACTCGAACAGCGGTTGCTGGTCGGCACGTTGCCACACCTCCAGGATCCACTCCCACGTTGTTCTTTGCGGCGCGGTAACTACGGCATGTCTCATCGACCCACCTTTGTACTGGACCTAGACCATGAACACATTACAACACAGCGGAGCTGCCGGCAGCCACGTCAGCACGGACGACTTCTTGGCGCGACGTGTGAGCCAGCTGACTGAGCCGTGGTAAAGCCCTCTACGAATCAGCACATCGAGTCCTACGTCGAGCGAGCCAACGCGCTCGAGATCGCGCCGTTCATGCCGAGCTACGCGCGGCGGGTTGCCCGGTCCATCACGTCACCGACCACGACCCCGAGTTTCGAGTGTTGAGCCGCCCAGCCACGCAAGGTCTCGATGTTGGCGATCACCAGGCCAGTCGATTCGAGCGCCGCGTCGACAAGTTCCAACTCGGCTGGCCGCTCGCGCAACGACGCGTACGCGCCGAGGAAGAGTCCAATCGCCGCGTAGCCCGATGCTGCGGCAGCGTGCACCCGAGCGACCACATCGTTGGTACGCG
>JANOKQ010000777.1:0-5732 GCA_031419375.1 Acidimicrobiaceae bacterium | reverse complement strand
CCGGCCCGCGACCATGGTTGCGGATCGCGTTGCAGGCGGCCTGCGGGGCAGAGTGACGGGAGGGCGTACGGGAAGGGTTACCGGCAGGGTTGGGTGCTGGTGGTACCGGTCGGTAACAATGGGTGCCAATGAACGTCATCGTATGTGTGAAACAGATCCCGGATCCCGCCTCACCGGGGGCGCTCGATTCCGGAACCAAGACTCTCAAGCGTGATGGCAAGCTCATCCTCGACGAATCCGACACCTACGGCGTGGAGATGGCGTTGCAGCTCGTCACCGCCGCCGGTGGTGGCGAGGTCAGCCTGGTATCGATGGCCCCCAACGGCGAGACCAGCGGCATGCGTACCGCGCTTGCCATGGGAGCGGCGAGGGGTGTGCTGGTCAGCGACCCCGAGTTGCAGGGCAGCGATGCGCTCACCACGGCCAAGGTGCTCGCCGCAGCGGTGACCCGCTTAGGCGGTGCCGATCTGATCATCGCCGCGACCGAATCCAGCGACGGCTACACCGGGACGGTGCCCGAGCAGATGGCCGAACTGCTCGGCTTGCCCTCGGTCACCTTCGCCAAGCACGTCGTGGTCGATGGCGGGATGCTGCAGGTCAATCGCCAGACCGAAGAGGGCTACGACGAGGTCACCTGCCCGCTGCCGGCGCTGATCAGCGTGACCGCCGGAGTGGTCGAGCCCCGGTACCCCAGTTTCAAAGGGATCATGGCCGCCAAGTCGAAGCCGCTCGATACGGTGACCGCCAGCGACCTTGGCATCAGCCCGGTTGGTTGGAGCGGCGCTGGTCAAAGCATCGTCAACGTCACCCAGGCCGAGGCCCGTGCCGCTGGCGAGATCGTCGAAGACGACGGAGAGGGTTTCGCCAAGATCGTGGCGTTCCTCGAGAACCTGAAGGTCATCTGAGCCCCGCTCGGAAAGAGGAACCATCTCATGAACATCTGGGTATTTGCACAACAGTCCAACGGCGCGCCCACCACAGCCACGCTGGAACTGCTCACCAAGGCTCGTTCGCTCGGCACGGTCGCTGCGTTCGTCGGCGGCGACGCCAGCGCGATCGCCGGAACGCTTGGTGGGTACGGAGCAGCGTCGGTGTACGCCACGGGCGATCTCGGCGGCAAGCTGCCGGGCGTTGCCGTGTCGGCGGCGATGAAGGCAGTGATCGATGGGGGGACCTCGCCTGACCTGATCATGTTCCCGCAGTCCTATGAGGGCCGCGACGTGATGGCCCGGTTGTCGGTCAAGCTCGACCGCACGGTGCTCACCAACAACACCGACGTCACCGCCGACGGTGACACCATCTCGGTGACCACCCCGATCTTTGGTGGGAACACGTTGGTCACCACCCAGTTCACCGGCTCGGCTCCTAATCTGGCCGCGTTCCGGCCGAAGTCGTTCGCGGCCGAAGCGTCAGGCGGTGGCGCCGCAGCGGTAATCGACGCCCCGGTTCCAGATCTCGGTGCCGCCGGTGCAGCGGCCGTAACGGCCGTGCACACCGAGGAGCATTCAGGACCCAAGCTCGACGAGGCAGCCATCGTGGTGTCGGGCGGCCGCGGCCTCGGCGACGCCGAGAAGTACGCCATGATCGAAGAGCTGGCCAAGTTGCTGCGCGGGGCGCCGGGTGCCTCACGGGCAATCGTCGATGCGGGCTGGGTGCCCTACAGCTACCAGGTCGGCCAGACCGGCAAGGTCGTCAAGCCGGGTGTGTACATCGCTGCTGGCATCTCGGGCGCCACCCAGCACATGGTCGGAATGAAGGGCGCGAAGAACATCATCGCGATCAACAAAGACAAAGAGGCGCCGATCTTCGGCATCGCCGACCTCGGCATCGTCGGCGACGTGCACAAGGTCCTCCCCAAGTTGATCGAAGCCCTCAAAGCCCGCTGACCCCAAAGATCTGGGCAGGATTTCTCCCGGTTTCCGAAACGAATCCTGCCCAGATCCGTGGGTCGACGTGGTTAACGTGGTTAGACGAGGGGCCAGGGGTAACGGCGGCCTGATGTGTCGACCGGGAGCACCGGTTGGCGCACGATCCACTCGGCACGCTGGCGGACCGCTTCGACCTCGTCGTCAGACAACAGCGCGGCGATGCTGAGCGGCACCGACTGTGCCAGCCGGGAGCACACAGCAAGCATCGATTCCGGCACTGGCTCGCCGCCGAACTCCCACACCACGGTGCGTAGCTTGAACTCGGTGGCGAAGCACAGCCCGTGGTCGATGCCCCAGATGTGGTCGTTGCCGTCGATCAGGACGTGGCCGCTTTTGCGATCGGTGTTGTTGGCGATGATGTCGAATACCGCTACCTCGCGCAGTCGTTCGTGGAGGTCGTCACGCTGTTCGTGGATCGTGAAGTAGTGCTGCTGGTGATCGGCATTGACGTACCACTGCATGCTGCCCTCGCCGAGGGGGCCGTCACGGATGATCGTCGGCGGCACGAGGTCGATCCCCATCGCCTCGCTCAGGAGGTACGCGGCGCGTTCGCGGCGGTGCAGCCCCGGTTCGAAGTCCCACAACGGACGCTCGCCACGTATCGGCTTGTAGATCGCTTGTGCGGCTGGCCGAGGTTCTTCGACGCAACCATCGCCGCTGACGTTGACGAGGAAGGTGGCGTTGCTGCTCCACGGCATCCGACCCTCGATGTCGATCGTGCCGTGGTCGAGCAGGTCGAGTTGCCCGGTGCGGTCCACCTGCATCAGTTCATCCGCGGGCAGATGTGCCCGTCAGGGTCGATCGGCAGCGAACACCACATGCAGTTCGGGCGTCCGGCGGCGAGCAACTGGTCGGTCTGCTCGCATAGCCCGACCACCTGGCCCCTGGTCAGGAAGACCCGCAGACGGCTGCGATCCTCGAGCGACTCGGGGACGGGTTCGCCCTCCTCGTCGACTTGCACCACCTCGTCGAGTTGCAACACCACCAGTTCGGTCACCCGGTCGTACCCGAGCCCGATGGCCCCCAGCACGAATGCCACGTCGAGCGGCGCAGCAAGCTCGAGTGCGCCCGGCATCGGCCGGTCGTCAGCCGGAGGCAGGTCGTGGAGTACGCGGCGGAGGTACTCGGCAATGGCGGCCGCCTGTTGTTTCTCGCACTTCACGGTGACTCGCTCGCGGCCGCGCCTGGCCTGGAGCAGGAACGTGCGCTGGCCGGGACGACCGACGGCGCCGACTGTGAACGCGTCGACCTGGTCGAACTCGAAGAACACCGACATCGCGAGACCTAGCGGTGACCGCTGCCGGGGTTTCCAGCGCCGCCCGACCTGATGTGCCTCATGACGGGCGCAGTTCGGCCAGGGACCCACCGGTGGAGTTGACGGTAAGTACCACCGGTGCGCCGTGGCCGTATGCGATCGCACTGATCGAACAGGTGCTGATGACGATTCGTTGGAACAGGTCGATGTGGGTGCCCATCGCGTGGGCGACGGCTGCCTTGATCGGGTCTGCATGCGACACGCACACCACCACGCCACCGGGGTGCCGTGCACGGAGTCGGTCGATGGCACCGACGATGCGGTTCTGCATCGCCGTGAAGCTCTCGCCGCCAGGAAACGTGAACGTGGACGGGGCCCGCTGGACGGTGCCCCACTCGGGCAGCTTCATCAATGCCTTGAGTTCGGCGCCGGTCCACTCGCCGAAATCGCACTCCAGCAAGCCTCGGTCGATCTGTACTTTCAGCCCGGCAGCTTTGCCGATCGGCGCCGCCGTTTCGCGGGCGCGCTCCAGTGGCGAGGCGTACACAGCGTCGATCTTGGGGAGTGCGGCCAGGCGTTCGGCCGCAGCGTTGGCTTGCTGATGCCCGATGTCGGCCAGGTGCAGGCCCGCGGCCCGGCCGGGCAGCAGCTTGCCGGTGGTTGGTGTCTGCCCGTGCCGGACCAGAAGCACCAGCGTCGACGTGGGCGGAGGGGTTGGTTTCGTTCTCGCCATCTCGATCACGAAACCTACTGCGTTGCTCGCCCGTTCACTCGCCGCCGGCGCGCTCGGCGTACCCTTCGGGTTGATGGTTGCGTCCGGCGGGACACGGGTGCCCGTGTGAAGTCTGCCGGACGTGCTCGACGTACCCTTCGGGTTGATGGACTCACTGGGGTTGCTGCGTGCCGAGGTGTGCGAGTGCCGGCGGTGCCCGCGGCTGGTCGAGTGGCGCGAGCAGGTGGCGCTGGAGAAGCGGGCGTCGTATCGAGACGACGACTACTGGGGACGGGGGGTGCCCGGCTTCGGTGACCCCGCCGCGGCGGTGCTGGTGCTCGGCCTCGCCCCTGCCGCGCACGGTGCGAACCGCACCGGCCGAGTGTTTACCGGCGACCGCTCTGGCGACTGGCTGTTCCGGGCCATGTACCGGGCGGGTTTCGCCAATCAGCCCACATCGGTGTCGGCCGACGACGGTTTGGTGCTGCACGATGCATGGGTGACGGCGGCGGTGAAGTGTGCGCCGCCGGGCAACACCCCGCTCCCCGAAGAGCGGGATCACTGCCGCCCCTACCTCGTTCGTGAATTGGTGATGCTGGAGCGGTTGCGATTAGTGGTGTGCCTTGGTGGGTTCGCCTACGACGCGGCCTGCCGCCACTTTGGTGTGCGCCCGCGACCGAAGTTCGGCCATGGCGTGGAGGTCGGCATCAGCGACGCCTCGGGCCGGGACCTGACGCTGCTGTGCTCGTTCCATCCGAGCCAGCAGAACACCTTCACCGGCCGTCTCACCGAGGCGATGCTCGACGACATCTTCACCCGAGCCGCCACGAAAAGATCTGGGCAGGATTCCTCTCGGAAACCGAGAGGAATCCTGCCCAGATCGTGAGCCATGAGCCCGAAGGCTGATCAGCGTCAGTGGCAGCGGAAGAACTCGTTCACGCTGCCATCGGGACGTAGGTTGAAATGATCCATGAAATGGGTCTTGAACGTCGAACCATCGTCGCCGGTGCCGTGAACTGTGAACGTGAACGTGCCGTTCGCGGTCTTGCCGTTCGCGTTGAAGCCACCCCAGATCGTGAACTTCCCGGTGTAATCGGGCAATGTCGGATTGGTTGCGACGAACGTGCCGGTCTGGGTGAACGTGGCGTGAACGCGGCCGTCGTCGAACAGTGTCTCGTGGAACACGAAGTTCGAGGTCGTGGTGATCTCGTATGCTGCTCCGCTGTTGTCACAAGTGGGCAGAACATCGAGGAACGTCTCGACGAGACCCTTTTCGTGGGTCGTGGTCGTGACCGGCGGTGCGGCCGAGACGGGTGTAATGCCAAATCCGACGGCGAGCCCGACGGTGGCGATGATCGTTACCAAACGATGCTTCATGGTGTTCTCCTTCGTGGAGTGTGCGCACCAGTTGTGCGGCGCGCACGAACAGATACGTATGTCGGGCGATGGCCTCCCTTCCCGTTGCCGCCGTGCGGGCCGACTCCCCGCCGCTGGCAATGTCCAAGTATGCGCTCGATGTCGAACGCAGTCAAGTGTCAGGCAACGGTGAACTCGTAGACCATGCCCTTCATGAAGTGCGGCTGCCCGGTGCCCTCGGTGCCCCTGCCGGTGGTGCCCTCTGGAGCGAAGCACACCATCGCGTACTTCCCGGGCCGCAGGTCAGCGACGGCGTATTCGCTCTCGCCCGGGAGTGCACCGGTAACGGTGACCATCGTGTCTTTGGTCATGGCCTCCTCCTCGGGAGGGGCGAGCAGCTCCTGCACGGTTTCGGTCACGCCGTCGTGGACCCGGAACACCACCCATCTCGTGGACCCGGAACACCACCCATCTCGTGGAC
>JANOKQ010000776.1:0-2279 GCA_031419375.1 Acidimicrobiaceae bacterium | reverse complement strand
GAACAGGATGGGCGGGCGCCGGAGTGAATCGGCCTGGAATCCGCGGAGGCTCTTGAGCGCCCGAGATCAAGTAGGCAGATCGCGCGATCTAGAGGGGAGATCCGCCAGCGGAACACGAAGACACCAGGAGCGCGACGGCGTCGCACGTGGGTGCGTTGGCTTGGTGCAACGCCGTGCCAGGCATCGCAGCCTGACGAGTACTGTGCGGCATGAGCTTCGATGGTGTGTGCGGGACCCTGACGGTGGCAGCAGTGCAGGCCACTCCTGTGTTCCTGGATCGCAGCGCCACCGTTGAGGTTGCGGCCCGCCACGTCGCGTCGGCGGCCGCCCAGCTGGTCGTCTTTCCGGAGTCGTTCGTGCCCGGCTACCCGGACTGGGTGTGGCGACGCCCACCGATGAGCGATGGCGACTGGTACGCACGGTTGGTCGACAACGCCGTGCGCGTCGAGAGCACGGATCTTGATCCAGTGTGTGATGCTGCACGCGATGCTGGGGCTTGGGTTGCGCTCGGTGTCACCGAGCGAGCGCGGTCGGACACGCTATACAACACCGTCGTCTACATCGGGCCCACGGGTGAGATCGTCGGCCGACACCGCAAGCTTGTGCCCACGGGCGCCGAGCGGTTGGTGTGGGCCAACGGCAACGACCACCTACTGACCGTCATCGATGTCGGCGGCGTGAAGGTCGGTTCGCTCATTTGCTGGGAGAACTACATGCCACTCGCCCGGATGGCGATGTACGAGCGCGGCATCGACGTGCTGTTGGCGCCCACGTGGGACAACAGCGACGAGTGGGTACCCACCCTGCGCCACATCGCCAAAGAGGGCCAGATCTTCGTTGTCGGTGTCACCGCCTTTTTGCGCGGCAGCGACGTGCCGCGCGATCTGTCGGATGCTGATGACCTGTACGGCGGCGACGACGACTTCATGTCGCGCGGTAACACTTCGATCGTCGCTCCAGGCGGCGAGGTGATCGCGGGGCCGTTGATCGGCGAAGCGGGCGTCGTGTCAGCCGAACTGGATCTGTCTCGCATCGCCGCCGGGCGCCGCATGTTCGACCCGACCGGTCACTACGCCCGCCCAGACGTGCTGACGCTGTGCCAACCCGTACACGGCGAGCCCTGAGCGACTCTGCCGCCTAAGCGGGTTGGTCGTCTGCGTTCGCCGGCGCTGGCGGGTGCGGCCAGGACTGTTTGTCCAATGCAGATCTCACAGGCGGTGCCCGGCTCTACGTGTCGCGTCGCACCGTCGAACCCCTCGCCCATATCTTCCGAAGTTCGACTCGTTAAACGCACCTCGCCGCCGAGTTCACCCACGAAGTTGCTTGACTGCAAGCGAATGGCGTTTTAACCTTCTAATGGTGTTAGAGATACCTAAGAGAGATAGGCGAGCAGAGCGTAAGGAAGCGACGAAGGCCGAGATCCTCGAGGCCGCATGGGCGCAGGTGCGCGCGGACGGGCTCGCTGCACTGTCGTTGCGCGACCTGGCTCGCACGGTCGGGATGCAGGCGCCATCGCTCTACAGCTACTTCGAGTCGAAGAACGCCATTTACGACGCGATGTACGCACAGGGTGCGCGCGAGTTCATCGAGGCCGAACCGGCGGATGAGGTCGACGACCGGCTCGAGGGCCTCAAGGAGCTGATCCGCTTCTTCGTCGGGTTCTGTGCGGCCGACGCGGCGCGCTACCTGTTGCTGTTCCAACGGACGATTCCCGGCTTTGAGCCGTCGGCAGAGTCGTTCGCGATCTCCGAAGGCAGCCTCGAACGGCTCGGCCAACGCATGGCGGCGTGCGGCATCACCGACCCCGACGCGGTCGACTTGTTCACCGCCATCGGCACCGGCCTGGCCGACCAGCAGCTCTCCAACGACCCCGGCGGCGATCGCTGGATCCGCTTGATCGACGACGCCGTCGAGATGTTCTACGACCACATGACGAAAAAGGCGAAGCAACCATCCACGAGGAGGCGAGCACGATGATGACTGCAGAACCAGTCGACACCATCCAACCGATCACCCGATCCGACACCGAGAGCCTGGCGCGCACCGAGTACGCGCGCATGGCGTCGCAGTTGCGATCGTTGTCTGCTGACGACTGGGCTAGACCCACGGACTGCCCGCTGTGGGACGTCCGAGCAGTCGCCGGCCACAGCCTGGGCATGATGACGACCTTCACTGGCTTCCGCCGGCTGTTCGGAGCGATGGGCGCCGCCACCAAGACGTCGAAGCGCGATGGTGGCCCGATGATTGACGCGTTGACGGCCAAGCAGGTCGCCGATCAC
>JANOKQ010000775.1:0-2651 GCA_031419375.1 Acidimicrobiaceae bacterium | reverse complement strand
GCTGATCGTCAGCACCACGGTGCAGGTGCCTGCGGGCATCGGGTTGGTGATCGGGACCGACACGGTGAGGCGGTCGGCGCTGACGGTCGGCGTGCCGACGACGAATGGCGCACTGTTGCACGTGGACACCGGTGTCTGCGTGGGCCCCACCGCCTCGGTGAACACGAAGTCGACCGACGTCGGGGAGATCTCCAGCGCCGCGTTGTTCGCCGGGGTGGAACTGGCCAACGTGTTGTCGGCCACGGCCGTTGGAGCCAGCAGTCCGATCACGGCGGCGAGCGTGGCGGTGCCGAGCAGTGCCGTGACGGTCGCTCGGATCGGGTTATGGCTCCCTCGCCGCCGTTGATGTCGTTGTCGATGCGTCGTCGCCACGGCAAGCGGCGGGGTGCTCGCGAATGGCGAGACGCGAGTGGTAAACGACGGTGTGCCCATGATGGTGCGCCAACGTTAGCGAACCGGCCGACGTGGTGGCGGCCACGTCGGCCGGGACGCTGACCGGTCGCGTCAGCCGGTCGCGGCAGAGGTTCGGGTCAGCCGTTCGGGTCAGCCGTTCGCTTCGATGAACGCATCGGCGACGAGGTCTCCACCGATGTCGGGGAGCCGCGTGTAGACGGAGATCCCGACGGCACCTTCAGTGGCGGTGAAGATCTCCCAGAACGGAGATTCGAATGCCGCTTCGCAGACGATCCCGAGGATCCCGCCGTCAGATTGGCGCAACTGGCCACCGCCTTGGCAGTCGAGGTCTTTCCACGATGCCGGCATCCCGGGGTTCTCGAGGATGGCCACACCGATCCAGACGTCGGCCACCTCGGTTCCGGTGTCGTCGACAAGGGTCGCGACGCCGAAGCCTTCGATGAAGATGTTCAGGTCGGAGTTCGTCACCGAGTCGAGCGTTGCCTGGTCGGGCGTCTTGGATATCC
Source organism: Acidimicrobiaceae bacterium (assembly GCA_031419375.1). Lineage (GTDB taxonomy): Bacteria > Actinomycetota > Acidimicrobiia > Acidimicrobiales > Ilumatobacteraceae > VFMC01. The sequence continues at coordinate 1,731 of JANOKQ010000775.1, read as the reverse complement.
AGGAGAAGCCCTGTGGTGCGTTGTACACGGCGGCCACATCGATGACGGTGTAGAGCTGGCCCGTCGTCGGGGGGTCGGTGGCGACGGGTGCTTGCGTGGCCGGCGGTACCGTCGGCGGCAGTGTCAGCGGGGTGGGTGCTGCGGTGGGTGTGGGCGCCGGTGCCGGTGCCGTGGCCGTGGTAGGGGCCACGGTGGCTGCGGTGGCAGCGGTTGTCGTGGAGGTTGGCTCCTCATCGGGTGCACAGTCTTGGAGGTCGAAGTTCTCGGCGAGCTCGCCCCGGTCGGTGCCCAACTTCTCGAGGTCAGCGAGGATGCGCTCGATCTCGGCGGAGTCTTCGTCCTTGCCTGCACGTTCGAGGTCTTCGGTCAATGCGATCGACTCGTCGATGATGTCGGTGAAATCGGCGAAATCCCGTGCGAACTCGGCTGGCGGGTTGATGCTGGTCAACCGGTCGCGGGCGTCGGTGTACACCTCGCCGATGTCGCGTGCGGCGCGAGCTATGTCGGCCTCGTCGGCCGGGGGATCGATCCTGTCGGCGTCACGCTTTGCATCGCTGCACACGTCTCCGAGCGTGTCGAGGAAGTCGCTCTCCGACAGTGTCGTTGGTGCGCTGTCGCCACCGCAGGCCGCCGGTGCCGCGATTGCAATGATCGCGGCAACTCCCGCTATGACCGTCCGTGTTCGCCTCATGAGTGTCCTCCCCTTCGCAGTCCGGCCAGCGTAGTGAGCGGGGGCCGCTGCACAGGGTCATCCCCTCGGCCACCCCCGGTGAAGCTGGGTAGGATCGGCCGCAATGGCAACCCAAGCGCTCTACCGCCGCTATCGACCGCAACGCTTCGGTGAGATCCGCGGTCAGGAACACATCGTGCGGGCCCTGCGCAACGCTGTGATCAATCATCGTGAGGGGCAGGCCTACCTGTTCTCGGGACCGCGTGGCACGGGTAAGACCACCTCGGCGCGCGTGTTGGCCAAGGTGCTGAACTGCGAGCGTGCCGTCGACGGCGAACCGTGCTGTGAATGCGATTCGTGCCTCGCAGTGCAACGGGGCACGAGCTTCGACGTGCACGAGCTCGATGCCGCGAGCAACAACGGTGTCGACGCCATGCGCGACCTGATCGAGAAGGCGTCGCTCGGCACCCCCGGGCGGCACAAGGTGTACATCCTCGACGAGGTGCACATGCTGTCCAAGCAGGCCGAGGCGGCGCTGCTGAAAACCCTCGAGGAGCCGCCACCGCACGTGGTGTTCGTGCTGGCCACCACCGATCCCCAGAAGGTCAGCGACACCATCCGCAGCCGCACCCAGCACCTGCGCTTCCACCTCTTACCGATGGACGAGCTGGAAGCACACGTCCGTTGGGTCATAGCCGACGCCGGGTTGACCGTCAGCGAAGCAGCGATTCAAGCGTCCCTCGAGCAGGGGGGCGGCTCGGCTCGCGACACCCTCAGCGCGTTGGAGCTGGCGGCGTCGGATGGTGGCGACGACCTCGACCTCGTCGGCAACGACGAGTTCGTCGAGGCGCTGATCGAGCACGATCCGGCCAGGGCACTGACTGCCGTTGCGTTCGCCGCACAACAGGGGCGCGACCCACGCTCGCTCACCGACGACATCGTCCGCCATCTCCGCGACTGCTTCTTGTCGCTGATGGCGCCGGAGCTGGTAGCACTGCCCGATGTGAAGGCCCGCGTGGTAGCCGAACAGGCCACCCGCCTCGGTGCGGCGCGGTTGGTAC
>JANOKQ010000774.1:0-7561 GCA_031419375.1 Acidimicrobiaceae bacterium | reverse complement strand
GCTGCTGGGACAACCTCTCCGACTGCACCTGGTAAGCCGTTTTCGTTCTGGTCACGCGAATCCGGCGTAGAGACGGGATCGCGTGACCAGAACGAAGGAACAGCCCCCCGGGACGTGGTAAGAACGCGCATGACGATGACTCCGGAGCGGTCGTTCTCGCTCAGCGACCGCTACCACAGCCTTGACGGCGAGATCCTCTGTACGGGCGTGCAGGCGCTTGTGCGGGTGCCGCTCGATCAGCTGCGTGCCGACCGCCGCGCTGGCTTGAACACGGCGGCGTTCGTGTCGGGTTACCAGGGGTCCCCGCTCGGCGGATACGACCGCGAGCTGCAAGCCCAGCATGCGCTCGCCAAGGAGCTCGGACTCGTGCACGCACCGGCGCTCAACGAAGAGCTCGGGGCGACGGCGGTGATGGGCAGCCAGGTGGTCAACACCCTGCCCGACCATTGCTACGACGGTGTGGTTGGCGTGTGGTACGGCAAGGCACCAGGGCTCGACCGGGCCGGTGACGCGATCCGCCATGCCAACTGGGCCGGCACGTCACGGCTCGGCGGTGTGGTCGCGCTGGTCGGTGACGATCCGGCGTGCAAGTCGTCGACGTTGCCGTCGCGCAGCGATGTGGTGCTCGAGGCCCTCGGCCTGCCGGTGCTCTACCCCGGCAACGTGCAGGACGCTCTCGATCTCGGCCTGCACGCGATTGCGATGTCGCGGGCGTCGGGGCTGTGGACGGCGATGAAGATCGTCACACCGGTGGCCGACGGCTCGGGGCTGGTCGAGGTGCACCCCGACCGCATTCGCCCGGTCGTGCCCGTGATCGAGGTGGATGGCGCGCCGTGGGTACCCACGCTCACCGGCAAGGTAGGCCCGCCGTATTCGATCCGGCTCGAAGCCGAGGTGCTCGGCACCCGACGTGAGATGGCATTGCGCTACATCGCCGCGAACGGGATCAACCGCTTGCGCACGCAGCCTGCCACGGCATGGCTGGGCATCATCGCCGCGGGCTACCTGGCCGATCAGGTGGTCGAAGCGCTCGGCACGCTCGGGCTCACCCTCGACGATGCGGCCGACCTCGGAATCCGCTTGCTGCACCTGGGGGCGATCCACCCGGTCGACGCCGAAGCGGTACGTCGCCTGGCCGACGGCTGCGCAACCGTACTGGTGGTGGAGGACAAGCTCGCTCACCTGGAGACCCTCGTGCGCGACGCGCTGTACCCGCTCGCGCAACGGCCCGAGGTGATCGGAAAGCTCGACGCGGCCGGTGCTGCGCTGGTGCCGTTCACCGGGATGCTCGACGCCGGGGCACTGCGCGAACCGCTCCGTCGAGTGCTCGGCGCGCACATCGATCCGCAGCGTCTGGTTCCCGCACCGGTCAAGCGTGGGTTGAGCATCATCATCAACCCCGATGCGGTCCGCTCGCCGTACTTCTGCTCGGGCTGCCCGCACAGCACCGGGACCAAGGTGCCAGAGGGATCGCTCGTGGGAGCGGGGATCGGATGCCACGGCATGGTCGGGTTCCCCGGCTACACGGACCGCGGCGAGGTGATGGGCAGCGCCCAGATGGGCGGCGAGGGCAGCCAGTGGATCGGGATGGCCCCGTTCCTCGACACACCGCACATGTTCCAAAACGTCGGCGACGGCACCTACTTCCACTCGGCGCAACTGTCGGTGCAGGCGGCCATTGCTGCCGGTGTCGACATGACGTTCAAGCTGCTGTACAACGCCGCGGTGGCGATGACCGGCGGGCAGGATGCGACCGGCTTGCTGCCCGTTCCACAGCTGACCGCGAAGCTGCTCGCCGAGGGCGTCAAGGAGGTGATCATCACCACCGACGACACCGATAAGTACCGCCGTGTTCGCCTGGCCGAGGGGGCTACGGTGCGTCACCGCGACGACATCATCGAGGCGCAGGAGCACCTCCGCACCGTGGCCGGGGTGACGGTGCTGATCCACGATCAGCAATGCGCCGCCGAGAAGCGGCGCGACCGCAAGCGCGGACTGGTCGTCACTCCGAAGCAACGCGTGGTGATCGACCAGCGGATCTGCGAAGGCTGCGGCGATTGTGGGGTGCAGTCCAACTGCCTCAGCTTGCAGCCCGTCGACACCCCGTTCGGGCGCAAGACCACTGTCGATCAGGCCAGCTGCAACCTCGACACCACCTGCATCAAGGGCGACTGTCCGGCGTTCGTCACCGTCACGCCATCTGTGGCAGCGAAGCGGCTCTCGCCCGTCCCGCCGACCGATCTGCCCGAGCCACGCCGGGTCGTGCCCGCCGCCGGTGCAGTCATCCGCATGCCGGGCATCGGCGGCACCGGCGTGGTCACGGTCAACCAGTTGCTGGCTGCGGCAGCCAAGATCGACGGCATCCACGCCTCGGCGGTCGACCAGACCGGGCTCAGCCAAAAGGCCGGCCCGGTGGTGTCGACGATCTCGCTTGGCGAGCCCGAGGCCGGCCATGTCGACGTGCTCATCGCGTTCGATCTGCTCGGTGCGGTCACCGTGGCCAACCTGCAGGGCCTCGACGAGCGCAGCATGGTGATCGCCTCCACCACGATCACCCCGACCGGGCGGATGGTCGGTCGTGTCGCCGAAGCTGGGCCCGACGTGTCGCAGTACCGGCGCGAACTCGACGACCGTACCGACGCGGCGCACAGCCGCTACGCCGACGCCGGGGCGCTTGCGGCCGGGCTGCTCGGAACCGGTGTGGCGGCCAACGTGGTGCTGCTCGGCATCGCCTATCAGGCGGGTGCGCTGCCGATGAGCGCCGCCGCGATCGAGCAGTCGATCGAGCTCAACGGAACCGCCGTCGAGGCCAACCTGCGCGCGTTCCGCTGGGGGCGGGCGTGGGTGCTCGATCCGGCCGCTGTCGAGCGGGCTGCGGGCATGGCTGCGGCCGCCGCGGCCCCGCACGCCTTCGGCGAGTTCGCCGCAGATCCCGACGTGCGCGCCATCGTCGCCCGCTGCCACGAGGACCTCATCGCGTATCAGAACCGGGGCTACGCCGACCGCTACCTCGCCCGGGTGCGGCGCTGCTTCGAGGCCGAACAACACGCCGGTGGTGACGGTTCGTTCACCCGCACGGTCGCGCATCAACTGCACCGGGTGATGGCGTACAAGGACGAATACGAAGTGGCCCGGCTCGCCCTCGACGGCCGCGGCCGCCTGGAGCGCGCGCTCGGCTCACCCGTCGACTCCGTCACGTACCACCTCCACCCGCCGGCGTTGCGGGCGATGGGCATGCGTCGCAAGCTCCGGCTGCGGCACGGCGCGGGGCCGTCGTTTCGTGTGCTCCGGGCGATGAAGCGTGTGCGCGGCACCGCGCTCGATCCATTCGGCCGCGCCGCGATGCGTCGCGCTGAACGCGCCCTCGCGGCCGACTACGCCGAGCTTGTCGACGGCCTCGCCGGGTCGCTCACCGCCGCCAACACCCCCGCCGCAGCGCGCATCGTCGGCCTGGTCGACATGGTCCGCGGCTACGAGTCCGTGAAGGAGCGCAACCTCGCTGCGTACCATGTGGCGTTGACCGAAGCCCGCCGCTGAGTTGGTCATCACATGATCTGGGCAGGATTCCTTTCGGAATCCGAGAAGAATCCTGCCCAGATCTTTGTAAAGCGGTTGTCAGGTGGTGGCGATGGCTTGGAGGATGTCGGCTTTGGCGGCTTTTCGAGCGGGGAGCCAAGCGGCGACGATGGCGACGATCATCGCTGCGACGACGAAGACGACGATGCTCACCTCGGACACGCTGAAGGTGTTCAGCCCGTCGTCCTCGAGCGCCTTCACCACGATCCAGCCGAGGGTCAGGCCGAGGCCGGTGCCCATCATCGCACCCAGCACAGCGGTGATCACCGCCTCCCAGCGGATGCTGCTGCGCACCTGCTTGCGGGTCATCCCGATCGCTCGTACCAGCCCGAGCTCGCGGCGGCGTTCGTAGACCGACAACAGCAACGTGATGACGATGCCGAGCACGGCGATGAACACCGACATCAGCAACAGGGCGTAGATGAAGTTGAGGAACCCGTCGATCTGCTTGCTCTGGTCGTCGATGAACTCCTCGCGTGTCTGCACCTCGCTCGTCGGGTACGCGTCGGTGACGGTGCGGATCGCTGCTTCGGCGGCAGCGGCGGACGTGCCCGCCGCGCTCTGCACCAACACCTGCACGTCGAAGATGTCGGTTCGTTGCCCGGTGAACAGCTCGCGCGAGACGATGATGTTGCCGAACTCGGCGGAGTCGAACAGCCCGGCAACGGTGAGGGGCACCGTGGTGCCGTCGAGCAGCACCGCGTCGACGGTGTCGCCGAGCGCCAGACCGTCGCGGGCGGCCTTGTCGCTCGACAACAGGATCCCCGTCTCGTCCAGGTCGGCCCAGCCGCCCTCGATGAACGGCAGCTCGAACAGTGCGGCAGCCTGCTTGGGGTTGGTGGCGAGCACGCTCTTGTCGGCGGGCTGACCGTCCTCGACGAGCTTGAGCAGGTTGACCCCGATGCCCACTGCGCCCTCCACCTCTGGCAACTCGTTGAGCTGATCGACGAGCGTGGTGGGTAGGCCGCCGAGGCCCTGCGCGTCGGGCGTGCTGACCGCGAAATCACCAGTGAACTGTTCACCGATCGATTGCCGGATCGAGCTCTTCACCGATGCGCCGAGGGCACTGACCCCCACGAGGAGTGCGAGACCGATGCCGAGTGCTCCCGCAGTGAGCGCGGTGCGCTTCGGGCTCGTTGCCGCGTTTCGGCCGGCGATCTCACCGGTCACGCCGCGCAGCTTGCCGAGTGGTTTGGTCATCAACTTGGCGACGGGGGCGGCGAACAGCGGGCCGAGCACGACGAGCGCCACGAACAGCCCGACGATGCCGGGCGCGAGCCAGATCGGGTTGCCGGACAGGCCGATCCCGGTGCCGATCGCGGCAATCACGATGAACACGATGCCGACGATCAGCCGGGTGCGGCTGACGCCTGACCGGTCGACCGAGACATCGCGCATCGCCGCCAATGGCGGAACCCGTCCCGAACGGATTGCGGGCACGACCGCGCAGGCGAGCGTGACGAGCATCCCGACCACGAGTGAAATCATGAACACCGTCGGCTGCACGACCAGCGTGGTGTCGGTCGGCCCGAACCCGGTGGCCCGCAGCACGGCAAGAATGACGGTGGCGAGGACCACGCCACCGACGAAACCGAGCACACCGCCGAGCACACCGACGGAAAGGGCTTCGACGAACAGCACCCGTGTCACCTGACGCCTACTGGCACCGACCGCGCGTAGGAGTGCGTTTTCCTTCTGACGTTGGGCGGCACTGATGCTGAACACGTTGAAGATGATGAAGCTGCCGACGAACAGCGAGATGGCCGCGAAGATCGTCAGGAAGATCGTGAAGAAGTTGAGCCCTTCCGCGACTGCGCTCTGGTTCTCGGCCGTGATCTGAGCCCCCGTCAACGCCTCGATGTCTTGGCCTGGGTAACGGTCGGCGATCTGCGCAGCAAGTTCCTCATCGGTCACCGTGCCGTCGCCGACGACGATGACGGAATCGACCAGGCCGGGCTGGCCGATCACGAATTCCTGCGCGGTGGCAAGATCGAACAGCGCCCAGGTGACCGCGCCCGAGGTATCCGACGCTCCGAAGGTGGCAATCCCGACCACGGTGAACTCGCGGGCACCGGCCCGCGCCGTAACGGTGACGGTCTCGCCGAGCTCGATGTCGCCCTGCTTGGCCGACAGCTTGTCGATGACCACCTCGGTGCCTCCGGTGGCAGCCCGACCCTCTGCCAATGCCCACGGGGAGCTGACCGAATCGATGTACACCCCGCCGAACTTCGGTGGACCGTCGATGCCGATGATTTTGCCCTCCGCGTTCGCCACGCGGGCGAACCCCTGGATGTCGCCGACGGCTTCCTGCACTCCGGGTATCGCAGCGATCTCGTCGATCAGGGTGTCGGGAAGGCGGTCGCGGCTCTCGGCACCGAAATCGCCCTCGATCACGTTGGCCGAACGCACGAACGCATCGGTGCTCGCGTAGGCGCTGGCGAACACGCGGTCCAGGCTGGCGCGGATGGTGTCGCTGAACACCAGCACACCGCTGAGGAAGGCGCAGCCGGCGATCACCGCGAGCGAAGTCAGTAGCAGGCGGCCCTTGCGGGCCAGGGTGCTCTTCAGTGCGATCTTGAACATGTCGTCACTCCCCGAAGCGCTTCATGCGGTCGAGCACGCGGTCGGCGGTGGGGTCGGCCATCTCGTCGACAATCCGACCGTCGGCCAGGAACACCACCCGGTCGGCGTATCCGGCGGCGATCGGATCGTGGGTGACCATCACGATCGTCTGACCGAACTCACGTACCGCGAGACGCATGAACTCCAAGATCTCGGCACCGGTCCGGCTGTCGAGGTTGCCGGTCGGTTCGTCGGCGAAGATGATCGTCGGCTGACTGGCCATCGCCCTGGCCACGGCCACGCGCTGCTGCTGACCGCCGGACAGCTCGCTGGGCCGGTGCTTGAGCCGGTCGCGCAGGCCCACCGTGTCGATCACCCGGTCGATCCACTGCGGGTCGCCCTTCTGGCCGCCGAGCAGCAGCGGCAGGGTGATGTTCTCGGCCGCAGTGAGCGTGGGGACCAGGTTGTAGGCCTGGAAGATAAACCCGATCGCGGTGCGGCGCAGCTCGGTCAGCTGATTGTCGTTCAGCGAGGCGAGGTCGGTGTCGCCGACAAACACGGTGCCGCTGGTGAGCGAATCGAGTCCGGCGAGGCAATGCATCAGCGTGCTCTTGCCGGAACCCGACGGACCCATGATTGCGGTGAACCGACCGGCTTCGAACGAGACGCTGACGCCGTCAAGGGCGCGGACCTCGGTGTCGTTGGAGCCGCCGGTGCCGAACACCTTCACGGCGTCGATCGCTCCGGCGGCAGGCGCGCCCGTGAGGGTTTCGGTGCCAGATGGGCCCTGTGTGGGTACGCCGGTCAGGGGAAGTACGCCGGGCGGGGGGAGATTCGTCATGTCGTCCGTTGTACCGGGTTGGTGCCGCAGCAACCTCCGCTGGCGGGCGGATCGTCATCACCCGGAAGGATGATCCCCCGGCATCACCAGGCCAGATTCGTAGGCCACGACGACCACCTGGACCCGGTCGCGCAGATCGAGTTTGGCCAGGATGCGGCCAACGTGGGTCTTGATCGTCGCCTCGCCGAGGTACAGCTGCACGGCGATCTCTGCGTTGGACATGCCCCGCGCCACCAAGCGCATCACCTCGAGTTCGCGCTCGGTCAGCTCGGCGAGGCCCGGCGCCGCGGCCGACGGGTCGATCGCCGGGCGGCGGACGATCTCGGTGATCAGCATCCTCGTCACCGACGGGGCCAGCAGTGAGTCGCCGCGTTCGATCACCCGGATCGCCTCGATCAGTTGTTCGGCCGGGGCGTCTTTGAGCAGGAATCCGCTCGCCCCGGCGCGCAGCGCGGTGTACACGTATTCCTCGGCGTCGAAGGTGGTGAGCATCAGCACCCGCGGTGGATGGGTACGAGCGGTGATCAATGCGGTCGCTTCGAGCCCGTCCATCCGGGGCATGCGCACATCCATCAGCACCAC
>JANOKQ010000773.1:0-1670 GCA_031419375.1 Acidimicrobiaceae bacterium | reverse complement strand
CGCGGCTGCTCAACGTACCCTTCGCCGTCGCCGATGCAACCGCGCTCACCGAGGCCGGGTACGTGGGTGAAGATGTCGAGAACATCTTGTTGAAGCTGATCCAATCGGCCGATTTCGACGTGAAGAAGGCCGAAACGGGGATCATCTACATCGATGAGATCGACAAGGTCGCGCGCAAGAGCGAGAACCCCTCGATCACCCGCGACGTCAGCGGCGAAGGCGTGCAGCAGGCGCTGCTGAAGATCCTCGAGGGGACCCAGGCCTCGGTGCCACCGCAGGGCGGGCGCAAGCACCCGCACCAAGAGTTCATCCAGATCGACACCACCAACATCTTGTTCATCTGTGGCGGGGCGTTCTCGGGTCTCGAGCAGATCATCGAGCGGCGCATCGGTCACAAGGGGGTTGGCTTCCACGGCACGGTGCGGTCGAAGTCCGAACAGGACGCCGGCGAGTTGTTCGCCAAGGTGCTACCGGAAGACCTGCTCAAGTTCGGCATGATTCCCGAGTTCATCGGGCGGCTCCCAATGATCGGTGCCGTGCGCAGCCTCGATCGGGATGCGCTCACGAAGATCTTGATCGAGCCGAAGAACTCGTTGGTGAAGCAGTACCAAAAGGTGTTCGAGTTCGAAGACGTCGAGCTCGAGTTCACCCGCGACGCGCTCGACGCCATTGCCGATCTGGCACTGCTGCGGGCCACCGGCGCACGGGGGCTGCGAGCCATCCTCGAAGAGGTGCTGCTCAACACGATGTACGAGTTGCCCGGTCGTGCCGATGTCGGACGCGTCGTCATCGACGCCGACACGGTGCGCACGAAGGCGAACCCCACACTGGTGCCGCGTGAGACCACGCGTAACGCCAGGCCCCGCCGCGCCGCGTCCTGATGAACTACGCCGAGGCGCTGTCGTACCTCGACGATCACGCCAGCTACGACAAGACCGGTCGGATCGATTCGCCCACGCTCGAGCGCATGCGCCGACTGGTCGAGGTGATGGGCGACCCCCAGTTTGCCTACCCGGTCATTCACGTCACCGGAACCAACGGCAAGGGCTCGACCACCCAGATGATCACCCGATTGTTGATGGCTCACGGCCTCACCGTCGGCACCTACACCAGTCCGCACCTCGAACGGTTGAACGAACGAATCGCCCGCAACGCCGAGCCGATCTCCGACGATGACTTCGCCGATCAGATCGCCGCGATTGCCAACCTCGAAGCAATTGCCGGAGTACGCCCCACTTACTTTGAAGCTGTCACCGCCGCGGCGTACCGGTGGTTCGCCGATGTCGCTGTCGACGTCGCCGTCGTCGAGGTCGGGTTGCTGGGGCGCTGGGATGCCACCAACGTGTGCGAGGCGCAGGTTGCGGTCGTCACCAACATCGGCATGGATCACAATGAGTTCGCCGGCCCCACTCTCGAACACATCGCCAGGGAGAAAGCCGGCATCGTCAAAGCCGCCAGCGCGGTGGTGATCGGCGAGACCCAACCCGAGTTGGTGGAGATCTTCGTCGGCGCCGGGGGGGCCGCCAACCTCGTTCGCGGCGAGGACTTCGATGTGATCGAGAACGAGCTGGCCCTGGGCGGACGATTCGTCGACATCCGCACACCGACCACCGTCTACAGCGAGGTGTTCGTCCCCCTCCATGGCCGCTACCAAGCCGACAACGCCGCGG
>JANOKQ010000772.1:0-1963 GCA_031419375.1 Acidimicrobiaceae bacterium | reverse complement strand
CGCAAGCGATAGGTGATCGCTGAGCGCGCCACCCCGGCACCGCGCGCGATCTCGGCGTGCATGTAACCCAACGCTCGGCACGCCCGCGTGGCGTCGAGCGGCGGCAACGCCAAGAACACGTGACGCACCGCCGGGCATCGCAGGCGCTCGGCGCCAGCCGGAGCATCTCGTTGAGGACGCCGTTGCCGCGCCTCCAACCCGTCCTCGACGAAATGGCGGAAGTCGAGCTGCACCAACTTGCCGACGAACTACCCCGGCAAGATCCGCGTCCCCGATCAACAGATCGAAGCCGTCAACCTCCACGGCGACCAGTTCCACCCCGAGTGGAACTACACCATCAAACCGAAATCTTAATTATCTACGCGTCCGTACTTGTAGTCGCCGACGCCTCGACCAAATACACGCGCCTGATCGACCTGTACGAAGAGCTCACCACCCTCTAAGTCTGTCGCCAAGTCGCCGAGGAAGCGTGGCTCGCAGCCAGCGAGACGTTGGAGGGGTAGCCCCGCGTTCGCTTGCTCACGTTCACCTCGGGCGCCGGGCAACGGGAGGTGAACGATGGTCGCTCGTTCGTATCGGCGAAGTCATCGCTGTCACCGATGGCGGGAGAAGGCTCTCCGGTCGTGGCTTGGTTTCCATCAGGGGATCGACCCAATGGACCCACCCGCGGTCATCTGCACGACGCTGTCCGATTCGGTTTGACCCACGACAGCCCGTAATTCAGGCAGGTCCAACTCGTGAATGCGGCAGGCGGGCCGGCGACGCGACTGGACCTCCGCCGCGTCGACCGCAAACCACGGGGGCTCCCCTCACGACGCCAGGAACCCTCGTGTGACCGTAAGGAGGCGAACACCGGATTCGATCTCGCGTTCACCTCGGGTGCCTGCCACCTGGGGGTGAACAGTGTTCGCCTCGCGAGCGTTCGGTAGGGACGAATAGGTCATGCGAAGTTGCATGTTATGATGCGTATATGCCGAGAACTGTTCAGATCCGCGACATCGACGATGACGTGTACGACGCGCTGAGACGGCGTGCGGCTGAGTTCGGCCTCTCCGCCCCCGAGTATCTGCGCCGGGAGGCGGAACGCCTCGCGGCGCGACTGACCGTCAGTGAATGGATCGATCGGACGCGACGCCGTACCACCACGCCTGGACGCCTCGATACGGTGGCCGCACTGGAGGAGTTCCGCGGCCCCTGGCCTGGGTGATCATCGTCGATGCATCGTGCCTGGCCGAGGTCCTCGTCAACGGCCCGCTCGCGGAGCCCGTACGCCTGCGGTTCGGCCTCGACTCGGAGCACGCGGCGCCCCACGTCATCGATGTCGAGGCGTTCGGGGTTATCCGTCGCCTGCGAATGATGGAAACGATCGATGAGACCACTGCCGCGCTCGCCGTCGAGGATCTCAGCCTCTGGCCGGGAGAGCGCTTCGGCCATCGGGCACTCCTCGATCGCGCCTGGGAGTTGCGCGCCATGATTCGAGGCTGGGACGCGATGTACGTCGCCCTGGCCGAAGTTCTCGACGCGCCGCTGGTGACGCTCGACGGCAGGCTTGCCAGGGCAACCGGCCCCCGCTGCCTCATCGAACTCATTGCCTGATCGGTGCTCGAAAGGGGCGAGTACGCCGTTCACGTGGGCGACGAGCAGCCTGAGCATGCGAGGGGGGTGTCGACGAAGGGAGGAACGGTGAGTGCTGAAAGTGCGCCGCACCTTGCGGTCGAAGATGCCCATGCTCTGCCTCGGGCGTCCCGCATGGATGCCTCGGCCACGCTCCACCATGGACGGACGGTCATTCTCTCTTTGCATCGGCGGAACCTGTCAAATAGTTTGAGACGGTCGTCGCGTTTTATTAGTGAGTCGGGTCCTCCTTGTCGTCGGGTTTGTTGATCCACACGGCGGTGGGCACGGCGGGTGGCCGGGGTGGTCGCCGGACGAAGCGCTCCGGTGTTGCCGTGTAGGCGGCGTC
>JANOKQ010000771.1:0-3522 GCA_031419375.1 Acidimicrobiaceae bacterium | reverse complement strand
CGAGCTGCGCTTCGATGCGCGCGGTCATGTCCTCGGTCGATCCGTTCGGCACGTGGCAGTACGCCCAGAGCGTGTGCTTGCCGGTGGGCGCCCGTGACGGATCGACGATCGACTGCTGCGCCACCAGAACGAACGGCCGATCCGGATGGCGGCCGGCGGCCACCTCTGCCTCGGCCACCGCGACCTCATCGGCCGAGCCGCCGACGTGCACGGTGCCTGCACGCCTGCACACCTCGTTGGTCCACGGGACCGGGCCGTCGAGGGCATAGTCGATCTTGAACGCCGCGGGACCGTGACGGAAGCGTTCCAAGCGCGTTCGGAACCGGCCGGGCAGGCGATCGCCGGCGATCGCCGCACCCAGGCGTGGAGCGATATAGAACAGCACGCAGCGGTGCGCCGGAAGTTCGGTCAGTGAGGTGATCCGCCGATCGGTCTCGATGCGGCCACCGAGGGAGGCGAGCAACGATGCGAACGCGTCGGCAATTCGTTGCGAGCCTCCCTCGGCGACCGGCCAGCCAACGGCGTGGGCCGACGTCAGCAGGATCATCCCGAAGCTTGCGCTGAGCGGGTGCGACAGCGGGAGGAAGGCGTGAGCCGCGCACCCGGCGAAAAGGGCCCGCGCCTCGTCGCCATCAAACCACCGCCGACCGAGCCAGGTGGCCGGTGCGAGGGCCGGCACTCCGAAGCGGGTGAGTACCAGCGGGTGCCGGGGCACCTGCACCAGCGAGCGCATCACCATTGGCGACAACTCGTCCCACTGCGCGACGAGACGGCCGATGTGGCGTTGCCAGGGTGCGCCGTCGCCCCCGAGCGTCGCCGCGGTCGCCGCAAGATCGCGCTCGACGTGCCCCGCCCGGCCGCCGTCGAGTGGATGAGCGAGCGCGACCTCGGGATGCAACCAGCGCAGGCCGTGGTCGGCGAGCGGCAGCGCAGTCATCGCCGGTGAACCCGCTCCGAGTGGATGGATGGCTGAGCACACGTCGTGGATGAATCCGGGCAGGGTCAACTCGGCGCTACGCGTTCCACCACCGATTGAATCGGCAGCTTCGACGACCACCACCGAACGCCCGGCCAGCGCCAGCGTGATCGCAGCCACAAGACCGTTCGGCCCCGAACCGACCACGACCGCATCGACTACCCCTTCGCTCATCACTCGCTCCCTGGATCGCGCTCTGGATCGCGCATTGCCATCGCTGGCGTGACGTCCCCATCGTCACACGGATTCGACAGGGCAGGTGTGGCACACGACAACGTTCCCGCCTGACAGTGTGTGGAAGGCTCTGTTCATGACAGCGCTCGATGAGCAATCAGAAGCGACCTTCGGATCGGCGGCGGAACTGCCGTTCCACATGCGTGGGAACTACGCGCCGGTGCTGGACGAGGTCGAGGCAATCGACCTGGCCGTTACCGGCACGATCCCGCCCGAGCTGAACGGGCGGTACTTCCGCAATGGGGCAAACCCGAAGAACGGCCCGACGATGCACTGGTTCGCCGGCGACGGGATGCTGCACGGGATTCGCCTGCGTGACGGGAAAGCCGAGTGGTACCGAAACCGGTGGGTGCGCACCAAAGCACTGGCCGGGGCCGCCCGGATGGATGCGCTCACCGGTTCGTTCGATCTGAGCGTCGGTCTCGCCAACACCCACGTGGTCCGCCACGCCGACCGCATTCTCGCGCTCGAAGAGGGCAGCCTGCCCAACGAGATCTCGCCCGAGCTAGACACGCTCGGCCCGTACGACTTTGGCGGCGGGCTGAACACGCCATTCACCGCCCACCCGCATGTGTGCGCCGAAACCGGCGAGATGCACTTCTTCGGGTACACGCTGATCAATGCGCCGTTCGTCACCTACCACGTCGCCGACGCCGCGGGGAACTTGATCCACAGCCAGCCGATCGACGTACCGGGCCCGACGATGGTGCACGACTTCGCCCTGAGCCGTCATCATGCGATCTTCCTCGACATGCCAGTGGTGTTCGATCTCGGCCTGGCGATGCAGGGCACGATGCCGTTCGAATGGCGCGAGAGCTACGGCGCGCGCATCGGACTGCTACACCGCGACCGGGCTCGCCAGGGCGAGCAGCCACGCTGGTTCGACGTCGACCTCTGCTATGTGTTCCACATCATGAACGCCTGGGAGCGCGACGACGGCAACACCGTGTACCTCGACGCTGGGCGGCACGCCTCGATGTGGAAGGGCAGCCCCGACGCGTTCGAGCCGAGCTACCTGCATCGCTGGTCGTTCGACCTCACCACCGGTGCCGTACGCGAAGAGCAGCTCGACGACATCTCACACGGCTTTCCCCGGATCGACGATCGGCGTACCGGGCTGGCCAACCGGTATGGGTGGGCGACCGGGCCGCGTCCGGGCGAGCACGCGTCGATGGATGCGTCGAGTGTGGTCCTCAAGTACGACCTGCGCAGGGGCGAGCGAACCATGCACGATCTCGGTGAGACGAGCTCCACCGGTGAGCCGGTGTTCGTCCCGGCCCACGACGGCGCCGCCGAGGACGAGGGCTACCTCGTCACCTACGTCCATGATAAGGTCACCAATTCGTCGAGTTTCGTCGTGCTCGATGCCGCCGACATGAGCGCCAAACCGCTCGCATCCGTCGCACTTCCCCAGCGGGTGCCGAACGGATTCCACGGTAGCTGGTTCGCGGACGGGACCTGAGATGGACACTGGAATTCACAACACTGGCATTGACAACGCTGGCTTGCTCGACTTGAAGATCGTCGGTGGCTTGGTGGTCGACGGCTCCGGGACCCCTGGGGTGATGGCGACCATCGGCGTGCGTGACGGCCGGATCGTCTCGATCAGCGAGTCGGCTGATGCCGCCGCAGCGCCGGCAATCGACACCATCGACGCGACCGGTCTGGTGGTGGCGCCGGGGTTCATCGACATCCACACCCACTACGACGCGCAGGCGTTCTGGGACTCCACGCTGAGCCCGTCGCCGTTGCATGGGGTGACCACCGTCATTGGTGGCAACTGCGGATTCACCATTGCCCCGCTGCTGGCGCCGGGTGCGTCCAGCGTCGACAGCGCCGACGCCGATTACCTGATGCGGATGCTGGCGAGGGTGGAGGGGATGCCGCTGGAGAGCCTGCAACAGGGCGTGCCGTGGAGCTGGGGTACCACGGCCGAGTACCTCGACCTGCTCGACGGCACGCTGATGCCCAACGCCGGATTCCTCGTCGGGCACTCGGCGATCCGCCGCGTGGTGATGGGTGCAGCGGCAACCGAACGCGAAGCTACCGAGGATGAGTTGTTGCAAATGCAACAACTTCTGCGTGATGGCCTCGGTGCAGGCGGCCTCGGGTTTTCCAGTACGTGGTCATCGAGCCACAACGACCACCTCGGTCGGCCGGTGCCGTCGCGCCACGCCAGCCGGGAGGAGCTGATCGCACTGTGCTCGGTTGTCAGTGAGTTCCCCGGGACCACGCTCGAGTTCATCCCTGCGGTCGGCCAGTTCAGCGACGACACGTTCCGTCTCATGGGCGAGATGAGTGCTGCGGCGAAC
>JANOKQ010000770.1:0-4851 GCA_031419375.1 Acidimicrobiaceae bacterium | reverse complement strand
ATACGTTGCCGGTGGATACGTTGCCGGTGGATACATCGTCGGGCCGACGACTGCCGAGAAACTCGGCGAGCCATGCCCGGAACAGGATCGGGAGCTCGTCCATCGCCTGGTCGTTGATGTCACATGGTACTGCCGCGTCGAAACGGAGAAACCCGCGCGACACGAACTCGGCTATCTGGTCTGTGGTGAGCAACGGAACCGCCTGGGACATGGATGCTCTTCTACCTCAACGAACGGCCGGATACCACACCGCGGGACCTCGAAGCATCCGAAGCGGTAGACAGAATCATTCATACTGTCTACGCTTCAGACTGTGAGAGCGAAGACAGCGTTGAATCTTGATCGAGACCTGGTTGCCTCCGCGGCGAAGATTCTCGGCACAACTGGTACCACAGCAACCATCGATGCAGCGCTTCGCGACGTGGTTGAGCGATCGTCTCGACAACGCCTCCTGAACCGGATTCGTTCGCTCGACGGCGATGATCGCGAGGCGATCCTGGCGGCCTGGCGCTGACACGTGGCCACGCACATCATCGACAAGTCCGCATGGATCCGCCTCGGCGACCCGGCCGTGCCCGCGCATTGGCCTGCCGCCTTGGTTGCCGGTGGACTCGCGATCACCGGCATCGTCATGATCGAGATCCTCGTTGGTTCGCGCACCTCGGCGCAGTTCACCAGCGACCGGATCGATCTCGACGCAATGCCCCGTCGATCCATCAACGACCGCGTCATCGAACGGGCCCTCGACGTGCAGTCGTTGATGGTTCGTGCCGGGACACACCGCGCACCGAGCCCGGCCGACTTGCTCGTTGCCGCATGCGCCGAACTGAATGGTTTGGCGGTGCTGCACTACGACAAGGACTTCGACCTCATTGCCGCGGTGACCGGGCAGGCGTGCGATTGGTTGGCCCCAGCCGGAGCGCTTTCGTAGCGGACACAACGACGACCTGTGCGTGCAGCCGTCGACCCTGACGGCCATTTCCGGTACGAGTGTCCCGTCTTTGGTCGGAGCCGCACTAAGGTCTGGGCCGGAACGACGAGGGGGATGGGCACCGATGGCGATCACGGACTTCGCACTGGATTACTTCGCGCTCGAAGGCAAGAACGCGATCGTGACCGGTGGCAACAGCGGCCTCGGACAGGCATTCACACGTGCACTGGCCGCAGGCGGTGCCAACCTGTTCGTGCCGAGCATCATCGACGACGATCACGGTGCCGACCGCGACGGGCAGAGCACTCGTGCCATGGTCGAGGAAGCAGCGGTTCGCTACGAGTTCATGCACGCCGACATCACCCAACCCGGCACACCCAAGCTGGTCGTCGACGCGTGCGTCGAACGCCTCGGCTCGGTCGACATCCTCGTCAACAGCGCAGGCATCTGCCCGCTGGCCGAGGTGCTCGATTTCGGTCGACCCCAGTGGGACGCAACAGTCGCCGTCAACCTCACCGCGGCGTTCGAGATGAGCTACGAGGCCGCGCAGCGGATGGTGCCCCAGCGCAGCGGCAAGATCATCAACATCTGTTCGGTGTTCACGTTCCTCGGCGGGCGGCTCTCCCCGGCGTACGCGGCGACCAAGCACGGCATCGCCGGGCTCACCAAGGCGTATTGCGACGAACTCGCCCAGCACAACATTCAAGTCAACGGGATCGCCCCCGGCTACTACGCCACAGCGATCACGGCGAACACACGAAGCAACCCCGAGAGCAGCCGGCGTGTACTCGATCACATTCCCGCCGATCGATGGGGCGAACCGGCCGATCTGATGGGAGCGGTCGTGTTCCTCGCCAGCCGGGCGTCGGACTACGTCAACGGCCACATCCTCTCCGTCGACGGTGGCTACCTCGTCCGCTAGGGCGTGGGATCGATCGCAGCGATGAACGGCCCGTACCTCCTCGGCATCGACTGCGGCACGCAGAGCGCGAAGGTCGTGATCTACGACGCGGCCGGCACCGCCGTGGCTAGCGGTCGCCACGCTCTGCGGCCAATGGACCGTCCGCGCCACGGGGTCGCGGTCCATCCCGACGACGACCTGTGGACCTCCATCTGCGCCGCAAGCCGCGAGGCGATGGCTGCGTTCGCTGGCGACCCGCGTGACATCGTCGGCGTTGGCCTGTGCCCGGTCCGCTGCTGCAAGGCGTTCCTGCGCGCCGACGGATCGCTCGCCGAACCGGTCATCAGCTGGATGGACGACCGCGCCTACCAGCCGTACGTGCCCACTGATCCGGCGGTCGCTTACGCCACCACGGCGTCGGGGTACCTCGCTCACCGCTTCACCGGCGAACGCCGCGACACCGCAGCGAACAACATCGCCCTGCAGTGGCCGATCGACGCCGACACCTGGCGGTGGAGCGACGACCCGGCGGTGCACGAAACCTTTGGCGTCAGCCCAGCGATGTTGTTCGAGCTGCAGATGCCGGGCGACGTGGTCGGAGCAGTCACGCCGCAAGCCGCCAGTGCGACCGGAATCCCGGTCGGCGTCGCCGTCGTTGCGACCGCGAACGACAAGGCCGTCGAGATGCTCGGTGCCGGCACGCTCGGCCCGTCGACGGCACTCGTGTCGCTCGGTACCTACATTGCAGCGATGGTGCACGGTCACGAGAACCACCGAGCGCCAACCAACTTCTGGACCAACTTCGCCTCCATCCCCAACCGTTACCTGTATGAGAGCAACGGCGTACGCCGCGGCATGTGGACCCTCACGTGGTTCCTTGATGTCCTCGGTGTGGAGGTCGCCGAGCGGGCGATCTCGCTCGGGCTCACCCGCGAGGAGTACCTCGAACGCGAGGCGCTACTGGTGCCTGCCGGGAGCGACGGGCTGATGACCGTTCTCGACTGGCTTGCGCCAACCGATCAGCCGTTCCGGAAGGGCATGATGCTCGGCTTCGACGCTCGCCACACTCGCGGCCACATGTACCGGTCGATCCTCGAAGCGATCGCGCTGACGATGAAGCAGCACGTCGATGAGATGTGCGCTGAGGTCGGCATCGTCCTCGATGAGATTGTCGTGTCGGGAGGAGGATCGGCCAGCGCGTTGTTCATGGGCATCTTCGCCGACGTCTTCGCCGTCCCCGCCTCGCGCAGCACCATCACGGGGGGAGCGAGCCTCGGTGCGGCGATGTGCGCCGCCGCGGCGACTGGCGTGCACCCCGACATCGAGACAGCTGTGGTGGCGATGGCCGGGGCACGTGAAGCGTTTGCTCCGAACCCGGTCAACAGCGCTGTGTACCGGCGGGGTGCTGTCGTGTACCACGACATCCGCACCTCCACCGACCCGCTCCTGCAGCGCGCCTACCCCATCTTCCACGGGCCCGAATCGCCCGGGCAACCCGCCTGAACCAAGGAACCCCATGCCACTGACCCGCGAAGCCATCGTCGAACACCTTCAGCAGATCCTCGGAACCGAGCGTGTCGTCACCGACCCGCACACCCTGCGCGAACGCAGCATCGACAACTTCCGCAAGCTGCAGAACATCTTCGGCGTGTACACGATGCCGGTGCCGGCTGCGGTGGTGATTGTCGCCAGCACCGCCGAGGCCGCCGCAGTGCTGGCCTTCGCCGACGAACACGGCGTCAACGTCGTGGCCCGCACGGGCGGCACCGCAACGGAGGGCGGGCTCGAGACCCCGGTCGAGAACTCGATCGTGCTGGACGGTTCACAGATGAATCAGATCATCAAGATCGACCCGTACAACATGCAGGCAACCGCCCAGTGCGGTGTACCGCTGCAGGTGCTCGAAGACAGCGCTCGAGCGTTGGGTTTGACGACGGGCCACTCGCCGCAATCGAAGCCGGTCGCACAGATGGGTGGCCTGGTTGCGACGCGCAGCATCGGCCAGTTCTCGACCCTGTACGGCGGCATCGAGGACATGGTCGTGGGCTGTGAAGTGGTCTTCCCCGGAGGCCACGTGTCGCGGATCAAGAACGTACCGCGCCGCGCCGCCGGCCCCGACATCCGCCACATCGTGATCGGCAACGAGGGGGCCCTGTGCTTCATCACCGAGGTGACGGTGAAGCTGTTCCCGTACATGCCCGAGAACAACATCTTCCTCGGCTGGACCCTGAAAAACATGGCAACCGGATTCGCTGCGCTGCGCGAGGTGATGGTCGCCGGCTACACACCCTCGGTCGCCCGCCTGTACGACCCGGAGGACGGCCAGCTGCACTTCTCCGACTTCGCCGCGCCAGATGATTGCGTCCTGCTGTTCATGGCTGAGGGTAACGCCGGGATCACCACGGCGACCGCCGCGGGCATCGCCGAGATCGTCGCCCGCCATCCGGAATGCCAGCCGGTGGACAGCCACCTGATCGCCACGTGGTTCGACGATCTGGTGTGGGGCCCGGAAAAGATCACCCGCGAGGACGAACGGATCCGCACCACCCGAAACGTCAACCGGACCACCGAGATCTCCGCCGACTGGAGCTCGATCAACGAGATCTACGAGCGCGTGCTCGTGCGGATCCGCAGTGAGATGCGCGGCATCACCCTGCTTGGCGGGCACTCGTCGCACAGCTACATCAACGGCACGAACATGTACTTCAACTACTTCTACGACCTGCTCGACTGCGAGCCCGAGGACGAAAACGACACGTACTACTTCCCGATCATCGCCATCATCTGCGAAGAGACGTTGCGCTGCGGAGGTTCCATCGTCCACCACCACGGCATTGGCAAGGCACGGGCCCGCTGGGTGAAGGATGAGTACGGCTCGTCGTACCCGATGCTCGCCACCCTCAAGCGCGCCTTCGACCCCAACGGCATCATGAACATGGGCACGATCATCCCCGTCGGCGATGTCGCTCGGCCGCTCTGACTCCGGCCCCGAGGTGCTGTGGCAACCGGCGGCCGAAGC
>JANOKQ010000769.1:0-3248 GCA_031419375.1 Acidimicrobiaceae bacterium | reverse complement strand
AGCAGCGTGCGCGGCTCGACTTCGCTCTCGTGGACGGTGCCGTTCACGGTGACGCTGATCTGCATGGATGAATCTCCTCTAGAACCGGTCGGGCGGACCGGGCGGGTGTGCCCCCAATGGCTCGCCCATCATGCACCATTTCGATGGCCCGCGCGGAATGCTGCGCGGCGATACCATCCGCAGCGGTGACCGACATCGACGACATCGCCCAGCACCGGCTCCGCCAAGACGGTCAACGCCTCACATCGGGTCGCCGGGCGATCATCGAGACGCTGCAGCGCGCCGGCCGTCCGGTAACGATCCCCGACATCTTGCGGATGCAGCCCTCGCTCGCACAGAGCTCGGTGTATCGCAATCTGGTGGTGCTGGAGCACGCTCGTTTGGTGAGCAAGATCTCGATGGGGGACGAGCACGCGCACTTCGAGCTCGGCGAGGAGATCACCAATCATCACCACCATCATCTGGTGTGCACGGGCTGCGGGCGGGTGAGCGATGTGACGTTGCCATCGGCGGTTGAGCGGGACCTCGACAGCGGGCTGCGTCAGGCGGCGCTGCAGGAGCAGTTCGAGCTCCATCACCACCGTCTCGATCTGCTCGGCCTGTGCTCGGCCTGTCGGGCGGAGGCCTGACGGGCGATCGTGTGATGCGAAACCCGGCCTTGGCCACGGACCGTCGGCTCGTATGCTGGTGAGGTGACGACGACCTACGAGATCGATGTGGCCGCTGGGCAGCGGCTGGCCGACATCATGACCGCGCCCGATCCCACCGACGGGCTGTGGGCCGCGCAGGCTGACGGCTTCTTCGACCGTTCGGTGCCCGAGATCGCCGCGCTGGCAATGGAACAGGACCCCATCCACCGTCACAAGGACGTGCTCACCCACACGTTCATCGTCGTTGCCAACACCTCGCCGCGGTTGGTTGTCCGTTTGGCGGCGCTGTTCCACGACGTGGGCAAGACCCGTACCCGCCGGTTCGTCAAGTCGAAGGTCACCTTCCACCATCACGAGGCCGTCGGGTCGCGGATGACCCGCGAGCGGCTGACCTCACTCGGCTATGACGAGCAACTCGTCGAGGATGTCACCCGCCTGGTCGAGCTCAGCGGACGCTTCCACGGCTACCAGCACGGCTGGGAGGATTCCGCGGTGCGTCGCTATGCACGCGATGCGGGAGCGCTACTCGGCGACCTCAACGAACTGGTCCGCTGCGACTGCACCACCCGCCATCCCGAAAAGGTGCGCGGCCTGCAGCGGCGGATGGACGAGCTAGAGGAGCGGATTCGCCTGCTCGCCGTCGAAGAGGCGCGCAAGGCCGAACGGCCCGAGCTCGACGGTGCCGAGATCATGGAGATCCTTGGAATCGAACCCGGTCGAGCGGTCGGCGCGGCGAGGGCGATGCTGCTCGAGCACGCCCGCAACCACGGCCCGGTCGATCACGACGAAGCTGTCGCGTTGCTTCACGCCTGGTGGGCAACGCAGGTCGGTTGATGCCGGTCAGGTCGCGGTCGCGAGATCGCGGATGACCAGTACCAGTAGGAACACGATCATCCCGGCGCCGAACGCGGTGTAGCCCCACCGCGCCCGGTGGTTGGCCCGCCAGAAGCGGCGCATGCTCGACACGATGCAGGCGATCGCGATCAGCCCGATCACCGCGCCGATGATGGGGGTGACCCCGGCGGCGAGCCCGATGATGGGCAGCACGAACGGCAACACGATGTAGGTGAGCAGGCAGCGCACCGCGGCCACTGCGACCGAGGTCTGAAACGCTGTGCGGGCCTCGCCGGCGGTGGCCGGCGCGGCGTGGTCGACGCGCAAAGCCTTGCGCATGAACCGGTCGGCGGTGGAGTAGCTCTGCGGTGCAGCGTATGGACAGCTCTCGGCGACCGACGTAGACATGGTCCCAATCGTACCTCCCTGGACCTGGGCAGTCGGTCCCCGTTGCGGCCCCGCACCTGGTTCGACTGGCGATTCCTTCGTTCGGAACCTGGAAACCGTCACCTCGGCGATCGGCGATCGGCGTTTGCGCGTGGCGGCTATGACCCTGGCCGCAGCCGGGCGCGCAAGTGGTCGGAGATCGCCTCTACCCGGGGGCCATGTTCACCAGCGGCGGAAACGTGGTCGACCAATGCCGTCGGCCAGAGGGCGGTGACCCCCTTGACTCGCTTCTGTTTCATGATCCAACCCCACTCGCACCCGACGAAGCAGAGCACACCATCTATCGGGACATCGGCGAAGTCCTCACCGAGCGCCGTCCGTACGACATCGACCTGACCAAGCACCCCGTCGGCGAGCTTGGAGCGATCACGGCCGTTGACATACAGCCGTTCATCGACGCGGAACAGACCTCCGACGTTGCGAACTTCGATGGCGCCGGTGTACTTCTTGGCGTCGATCACGAACACTCCGGATGGCCCGACGACGATGTGATCGATGTTGGCTCGGCTGCCAGGAACTCGTCGATCGTGGAGCACCTCAATTCCCGAGGCGCTGGCGAGCACCTCCGCGACTCGAACTTCGCCCTCGGCGCCGACCTTCCACGCCGCGGTCGGCTGCGACTCCGGCCCGATCCGGGGTACCGGTGCCAGTGCCGAAGCGATCCGGCCAAGCACTGGTCGCTGCTCCTTGATCGACCGTCGCCACTCCCTATCGTCGGCAACGCGTAGTTCCTTCTTCGCCGACTCGCGTGCCGACCGCTTCTCGTACTCCTTCTTGGCGGGGCCCCCAGCGACGTCGACACGTCGCTCAGCGGATCTTGGCTCGGCGTGAAGAGGCACCAACGGCAGGCTCGGTGGCACCTCCGCCGCCAGCGGGGTATGGGCGTCTCGTGGTGCAGGGCGAGAAGCCAAATCGGGCAAACCGCATGCCACGCAGCGCACCACCCGTGCACTCGAATCCCAGTACGCAGGTGCGCCGGCAGCCAACGGCTCGCCACACTCTGCGCACGCGTCGGCGCGGCGGATGCTCATCAGCTTCACCATTCGTTCCTCCCTGCAACGTGACCATCGGCAGGATTCATCTGGGCTTGAGTGACGATCCGGATGAGTCGAGGGGCGTGCCCATTCGGGCCGTTCACCTGTGAAACTGGTCATCTCGAGGAAAATCGACGATTCGCCTCGGGTTGGTGGCCTCGATCGATCGTCGCTGATCTCAATCTGCTTGTTGGCCGACAGGGTCGGTTGAGGTTCTTTCGTAGATTTGGTCCGCCACGGCGAGTCCGCCTGAGCGCAGCGACGCGCGCAATCTGTCTTTTTC
>JANOKQ010000768.1:0-3143 GCA_031419375.1 Acidimicrobiaceae bacterium | reverse complement strand
GGCGCGCTGATGGCGGCGCGTACCCATGCCTTGTCTGCAACTATTGCACCTGTGGGCGGACGAGCAGAGGCGATCATGAGGGTCGGTCGTGACCAGGGTCTGCGCCGGCTGCAGCTGTCCTTCACAGGCTTCGCCTTCGCCGAGCACGCCACGTGGCTGGCAGTGCTCGTCTACGCGTACGGGCGTGGTGGCGTCTCCGAGGCGGGTGTCGTGGCCGTGGTACAACTCGTGCCGGCCATCGTGGCTGCGCCGTGCGTCGCCTATCTCGGCGACCGGTACCGCCCCGACCGGGCACTGGCGCTCGGGTATGGCGCGCAGGCCGTGACCATGCTGGCAACGGCACTGGCAATGTGGGCCGATCTGTCGATCGCCGCGTACGCGTTCGCCACCGTGGCTTCCACGTGCGTCACGTTCACCCGTCCCGTGATGGCGTCGATCCTGCCGCTGCTCTCGGCGACGGCGGGCGACCTCGTTGCCGCGAACGCGATGACGGGCCTTGCGGAGTACGCCGGCATGTTCGCTGGCCCCTTGGTTGCAGGGCTCGTGCTCGACAGCGGCTCGCCGGCTGCGGTGCTCGCGCTCGGTGCAGTGGCAAATGCCCTCGGCGCAGCGGCGGTCAGCGGCAAGCGGACGCGACGTTGCGTCGCAGAGCGCTTCGATGCGGTGCACGTCCCACTCGACGCAGGGTCGGTTGCCGCGGAGGTCCTCGGTGGGCTGCGCGCCCTTCGGGCTCACGTCATCGTCAGGGTGGTGACCGGGCTGCTCGTGCTGGGTGCGCTGACGAGGGGCGTCAACGATGTGCTCATCGTGCTGTTCGCCGACGCTCGCCTGGACGGCGGTGGCGGTGCCTCAGGCTTGCTCGGTGCCGCGATGGGCGGTGGTGCAGTGATCGGCGCGATCGTCGCCACCGGTCTGATCGGGAGCGCCCGTATGGTCCCCTACCTCGTACTGAGCGCCGGTTTACTGGCGATCCCGTTCATCGTGCTCAGCGACGTCGGGGCCATCGCCCCGGCATTCTTGCTGTTCGTCTGCTTCGGTGCCGGGGAGAGCGTGCTGCGGGTGACCACCAACGTCGCCATCCAACGCCGCGCCCCGTCAGCGGTGGCGGCGCGCATCTTCGGAGTCGTCGAAGGCGCACAGGTGGCAGCCATGGCGGTCGGGTCGATCGGGGTGACATTGCTGGTGGGATGGTTCGAGTTGTCGACCGCCCTGCTGGTGCTCGGAGCGTTCGTCGCCGGGACATTGGGCGCAGGCGTGTTGCGATTCCGCCTGCTGGGCGGCGATGCGCCGCCGCCATCGGCCGAGATCATGGCCCGTCTGCTCGTCGATCCTGTGCTGGGCAGGCTGCCACTGCCGGCCCGGGAACGGCTGGCCTTCGCCGCTCGACGGCTGGACTTCGCGCCCGACCACATGGTGATCTCCGAAGGCGAGGTCGGCGACCGTTACTACCTGCTGGTGGCGGGACGGGTGCGGGTGACCATCGATGGGCGGTTCGTCACGGAGATGGAAGCCGGTGAGTCGTTCGGTGAGATCGCGTTGTTGCGCGACGTGCCCCGCACCGCATCAGTCACCTGTGTCACCGGCGTCGAGGTGCTCGCGATCAAGCGGGACGACTTCCTCGAGGCGGTCACCGGCCACCCGCGTAGCCTCGCCGCGGGACACGCCGTTGCCGAGTCCATGCTCGGCGGCTGACGGGGACCGCGGCAACCATCGAGGACGGACGCGTTGCTGCCGCACGTGCCGCAATCTGGTCGTGTCAGCCGAATTCGTCCCGTCCGATCGGTGTTCGATTCGATAGCGTCGCCGTCGATTGAAGGGAGCACCATGGCATTGATCGAAGCAGTCGGCCTGACCAAGCGGTTCGGCGACACGCAGGCCCTCGATGGGCTGAACCTGTCTGTCGACGCAGGCGAGGTGCTGGCGGTGCTCGGCCCGAACGGTGCCGGCAAGACCACTGCGGTGCGAGTGTTGACGACGCTGGTGCGGCCCGATGCGGGCACGGCGACGATCGACGGGATCGATGTGCTCGCCGATCCCGGCCGGGTCCGCAGCCGGATCGGGCTCACCGGCCAGTACGCGGCCGTCGACGAGCGCCTCACCGCGCGCGAGAACCTCGAGCTGGTCGGCCGGTTCTTCCGGATGCCGTCGGCCCAGGCCCGCGTTCGTGCCGGCGAACTGCTGGCAACGTTCGATCTCGACGAGGCCGCCGATCGGGCGGTCAAAGGGTTCTCGGGGGGCATGCGCCGGCGGATCGACATCGCCATGAGCCTGGTCGCCCGACCGCAGGTGCTGTTCCTCGACGAACCGACCACCGGCCTCGACCCGACGAGCAGGCAGGTGATGTGGGACCTCATTCACGATCTGGTCACCCAGGGCACCACCACGCTGTTGACCACCCAGTACCTCGACGAAGCCGATGTGCTGGCCAACCGGATCAGCGTTGTCGACCACGGCCGTGTCATCGCTGAGGGAACGTCGGCTGAACTGAAGGCCAAGCTCGGCGGGTACGTCGCCACCATCGTGTTCGCCGACGACGACCTCCTCGCCACCCGCCTCGACACGGCACGGAGCACGCTGGGGTCACTGGCCGCTGCGGGCACCCCGGTAGAAACCCACGGTGCCACGCTCGCCATGTCGGTCACCGCCAACACAACCACGCCGCAGATCACCCGGCTCCTCGATGGAGCCGGATGCGCGCCTCTCGACGTGCGCATCGAGCCGCCGACGCTTGACGACGTCTTCTTTGCGCTCACCGGCCACAGGGATGAATCATGAACACGACGACCACCGCACCCGCCGCACCAGCCGCATCAGCCGCACCAGCATCGCCAACCGTCGGTTACGACCTACCCCACGGGCTCGTGTGGGCTGCCCGCGACGCGTGGAACGAGGCCGGACGGCACATGCGGGTCATCCCCCGCAACATGGACCTGCTGATCTTCTCCACGCTGCAGCCGATCATGTTCGTGCTGCTGTTCAAGTACGTGTTCGGCGGATCGATCTCGATCCCCGGCTACGACTACACCCAGTACCTGCTGCCGGGGATCTTCGCCCAGACCGTGGTTTTCGGCTCGTCGTTCACCGCCATCGGCCTCGCCGAGGACATGCAGAAGGGCTTTGTCGATCGACTGCGCTCGCTGCCC
>JANOKQ010000767.1:0-3364 GCA_031419375.1 Acidimicrobiaceae bacterium | reverse complement strand
CGCGGGCGGCGGCCGCTCACCGTCGAACGGCGACAGGAACAGCACCTCCATGATCGAGCTCCGGTGATCGTCGCCGTTCGGGCGGAACCGGTACACGATGCGATTGAACGTGCCCCACGGGTGGAAGTTCGGGAACAGCGTGTAGTCGAGGCTGTCCATCATCTCCGAGTCGCACATCCGGTCCACCCGGTCGCCGACGATCTTGCGCCACCGCTGCCGCGACGCGGCAGCAGCGACGGCCCGTGCCGTCTGGCCCTCCGGGACCGGGAGCGGGGTCGGCTGATCGACGCGCACGTCGAGCATCGAGCGCAGCATCTCCTCCTCGGTGGGCTCCCACGCCAGGAGCGGGCTCGGCGTGCCGCCGGGCGTGATCACCCGAGCGAACGTGTCCCAGATGTCGACCTGGGAGTTGGTGTCGCCGAGGTTCGGCAGGACCTGCGGGTGCGTGCCGCCGACGTGGTATGCCTCGCAGAAGGCCTCCTGGGTGATCTTCCAGTTCGCCCTGATGATCTTCGAGACGTGTGCCTCGACGTACCGGTTCTCGAGGTCCCACACCGCGAAATGCTGGTCGAGTTCGCCGATGAACTCCTCGAGCGGCTGCGCGTCACGATCGGGGTTGATGAACACGAACCCCGCCCACGTGCCGACCTTGCACTCCGGCAGGTGGAAGTCGTCGGGGCGCTGGTCGACGTGCGGGAAGTCCCACGCAGCAGGGACGCTCGCGAGGCTGCCGTCGATCGCCCACGTGAAGCCGTGGAACGCGCAGCGGATCTCCGAGCAGTGCCCGTCGTAGTCCTTCAAGCGACGCCCGCGGTGGAGGCATGCGTTCGGGTACGCCTTGATCCCGGACTCGGTGCGGATGACGACGAAGGACAGCCCGGCGATGTCGTAGACGATGTAGTCGCCGACATCGGGGATGTGCTCCTCGCGGCAGGCGAACTGCCACACCCGCATCCACAGCCGCTCGACCTCGCGGCGATGCCACTCCCGCGAGGTGTAGCGCTCCTTCGGGATGTCGGCGTCGCCGAGAAAGCGCGGAGACTCCAGCCGGAGGACGTCGGGAACCTGGTGGGTGTCCGCATCGAGCAGGTCCTGGTAGGTGAGCCCGGGCGAGCGAGCGAGGCGCGGTTCCGTCGATGTCATGTCCCCATTATTGACCGTACGGTTACTTTCCGTCAAGGGCGGCTTCCGACCCGGGTGCCGCAGCGGGCTCCGCAGCGGCCCGCAGAGCACCGTCGAGCTCGACGAGCGCGAGCGCCGGATCGGTCACGTGGATCACGGTCCAGCCGAGGTCGGCTGCGGGTGCGAGGTTCTGATCGAAGTCGTCGAGGTACGCGATCTGGCGGTGATCGACGCCGAGCGCGGCAGCGGTCGCCTCGTAGATCGCCGGCTCCGGCTTGCGGGCGCCGACCGCATAGGACTCGATCACCGCATCGAACAGCGACAGGTCGATGACGGTCTCGAGCGTGGAGCGGAACTCTGCGAACGTGTTCGTCAGCAGCGCCGTACTGATGCCCTCGCCGCGGAGGCGCCGCAGACGATCGAGCATCGGCTGCACCACGGTGTACGCCCCTGCCGCGAGGAGCACGTCCATCTCGTCGCCCGTCAGCGCGACGCCGACCTCGGCCGCCCATGGTGCCAGCAACGGCTGGATGTCGGCGACCGCGAGCTCTCCTCGTTCGGCTCGGTGCCACGGGTGGTCGCACGTCTCGCGCGGGCCGAGCAGGAGCGCGAGCATCGACTCGAGCGGTCTGCCGTGCCTGGTGGCGAGGGTGCCGACCTGGTTCGTGATCGGAGTGATGAGGACGCCGCCGAAGTCGAACACGACGGCACGGATCGGCGAGCCGATCCGTGGGGGCGCGTTCATGGTTCTACCATAGTGCGACCGCCCAGGGCACGGCGCGATCGAGGGGGCTTCGTCGAGAGGCCGAACGGCGCGGCATGACGGTCTCCGAGGTGACTCGTCAGGCCATCGAAGCGCACCTCGGCGGCGCTCGGAAACGCCGCAAGATGCTGGCCGGCGGCGTCGGCGCCAGCGGTCACGCCGACATCTCCGAAAGAATCGAGGAGCTCCTCGCCGCCAGGTCCCGCTCATCGCTCTGATCGTCGACGCCGGACCGCTCTACGCCTACGTCGACAGGGACGATCGGAACCGCGCCGCCTGCCTCGAACTGCTCGAGATCCACCCCGGGCCACTGCTCGTCCCGATGCTCGTGATCACCGAGGTCACGTACCTGCTCGGTACCCGCATCGGCGTCGAAGCCGAGGTCCGGTTCCTCGGTGATCTTGCCGCCGGCAACCTGATCCCGATCCCGGTGGCGCCGTCCGACTGGCTCCGAATCGCCGAACTCGTCGCCGGCTACGGTGACCTGCCCCTCGGCACCGTCGATGCATCCGTCGCCGCCGCCGAACGACTCTCCATCACAGATGTCGCCACGCTCGACCGCCGCCACTTCACCGTCGTTCAGCCGCGATCGAACCCGTTCCGGCTGCTGCCCTGATCGATCGCCGGTCCCCGCCGCGGCGGTCCGCGCCGCAGATTGTCGCAGATGGTAAACCAGGGGGATGGCCCAGATGCTCCCACTCAGTCCCGACGAACTGCTCACCACGACGCGAGCGGTCCGCAAGCGGCTCGATCTGTCGCGACCGGTCGAACGCAGCCTTGTCGAGGAATGCATCGAGATCGCCGTCCAGGCGCCGTCGGGCTCGAACCGCCAGGCGTGGCACTGGGTCATCGTCGACGACCCGGCCAAGAAACAGGCGCTCGCCGCCATCTACGGCGAGGTGTTCGACGGCCACATGGCAGCGCCGACCAGGGCGAACTATGCCGAGGGCGACACCCGTGCCGAACGTTACGACCTGATCAGCGCGTCGGCGAAGCACCTGCGCGATCACTACCACGAGGTGCCGATGCTGCTCCTGGCGTACCAGGAGGGTCGGGTCGAGGATCTCGCGCCCACCAGCCAGGCCGGATACTGGGGTTCGGTGATTCCTGCGGTGTGGAGCTTCATGCTCGCACTGCGGGCACGCGGGCTCGGATCGGCATGGACGACGATGACCTGCCGTCGCGAGCGCGAGGTGGCCGAGATCGTGGGTGTGGATCACGCCCGGTACAGCCATGTCGGCATGTTCCCGATCGCCTACACGATCGGCACGGAGTTCAAGCCGGCGCCCCGGCTCGACATGGCGGAGATCATCCACTGGAACGAGTGGTGACCGCGATCGGGAACCGCGGTTGAACATCGGGGGTCGGCCCCGATGACCGCGGCGCGGCACGAGTACGTTCACGGCGGCGGGTTGGCGCTTGCCGTCGGCGCCGTCTACGGCGATCTCGGCGTCGTCTACGGCGATCTCGGCACGAGCC
>JANOKQ010000766.1:0-7852 GCA_031419375.1 Acidimicrobiaceae bacterium | reverse complement strand
CCGAACCCCACGAGCGCTGGGCATTTCTCGGCGTGCATCGGCACATCACCGCGCTGCAGCGGCACATCGACATCGCTGATCAGCGGCCCAATCCGGTCGGCGATCGGTCGCAGCGCGGCCAGATCGAAGCCGTACAGCTTCGCCGCGTTACCACCGAGCAAAGCCGCAGCCTCATCGTGAGGCACGCCCGCGAACGCAGCGCGTAACGCCTCGGCGGTGAACGGGAAGCTGGCTTCCTTGTGCGGATAATCGCTGCCCCACATGATCCGGTCGACACCGACGACGGCACGCAACGGCACCTCGGCAGGGCGGATGAAGCTGGCCCCGATGTGGCACTGCCGAGCGAAGTACTCGCTCGGCTGGAGCGGCAGCTTCTCCATCACCGGCATCCCCCACACGTGCTCCTGCGACCCAACTGCGGTGCGCATCCTGGTGAAGAAGTAGTCGAGGCGGGCGAGCTCGTCGGGCACCCACGCCGTGCCCTGTTCGGTGAAGACCACCTGCAGGTCGGGATGACGTTGCATCGCTCCCGAGACGATGAGATGGGCGAGGGTTCGGTGCGACCACCACGTCACCTCGAGCAGGAAGATCACCGGATCCTCCGCGGTCTCACCCATCGGCGGGCTGGCGCTGCCGCCGTGGTTGTTCAGCGGCATGCCCAGTTCGGCGCACACCGCGAACAGCGGGTCGTAGTGCTCGCCGTCGAACAGCGGCACCAAGCCCGAACCAGGCGGAACTCCGGGCAGTAACACGCCACCGGTCAGGCCCGCCGCATGGGCGGCTCGTACCTCTGCTACCGCTGCGTCGATGTCGTGCAGCATCACCTGGGAAATGCCGGCGCGGCGGCCGGGAACGGCTGCGCAGAAATCGGCGAGCCAACGGTTGTGCGCCCGCAGCCCGGCCCACCGCCGCTCGACATCGCCTGCGCTCAGTGCCGGAGGTTGGAACGTGAGCGACGCCTTCGGGAAGAACGGCGGGATGGTGTTCGGGAAGATCACCTCGGCAACGATCCCGTCGGAATCCATGTCATGGAGGCGGCGATCCGAGTCCCAGTTGCGCGGCCCGTCGGGCCCGGTCAGATCGTCGTAGGGGTTCTCGTACGCAGCCGCCCACGCGTCGAACTCATCGAGGTAGCGCCGCTCGAGGTAGGGCCGGTAGCCGGCGAAATCAGACCCGCCGTGGCAATCGGCGGAAATGACGAGGTAGCGATCGGGATGTTCCATCAGCGACCTCCGACGGGCCAGGTGACGCAGCGGGCTCGATACTGTGCGGCCGACGAAGGGAGCCCATCGTGGCGGGTACAGAGCATCTGCAGGTTGAACAGATCGGGCACGTCCTGGTGGTGACGATGAACCGCCCGGAGGCCAAGAACGCGCTGAGCTCGGCGATGCTGGCCGGCATGGCCGACGCCTGGCAGCAACTGAACACCGACGACGACCTGCGCTGTGCGGTGCTCACCGGCGCCGGCGGATCGTTCTGCACCGGGATGGACCTGAAGGCCGCGGCACGCGACGGCGACGCCCGCAACCCCTACGCCGAGCGCTGGACCGCCGATCCGGATCTGCACTGGAAAGCGCTGCTGCGTCACTACCGGTTGCGCAAGCCGTTGATCGCTGCGGTCGAGGGCCATGCCGTCGCCGGCGGCACCGAGATCTTGCAAGCCACCCACCTTCGTGTGGCCGGCGAGAGCGCCACGTTCGGCGTGTTCGAAGCTCGCCGCGGGCTGTTCCCGGTGGGTGGGAGCACGGTGCGCCTGCAACGCCAGATCGGTTACGCCGCAGCCATGGAGATGCTGCTCACCGCCCGCGCCTACACCGCGGCCGAAGCCCTGGCGATCGGCCTGATCGGCCACGTGGTGCCCGACGGGCAGGCACTCGCCAAGGCCATGGAACTCGCCGAGATGATCACCGCCAATGCACCGCTGGCCGTCGAGGCGATCCTGCAGTCCGTCCAAGAAACCGCCTCGATGCCCGAGGCCGAAGCCCTCGCCCGCGAGTTCGAGATCGGCTGGCCGATCTTCACCACCGCCGACGCCAAGGAGGGGCCGCGGGCGTTCGCCGAGCGGCGTGCCCCGGTGTGGCAGCGTCGCTGACATCTACGGCTTGTCCTTGCCCACCAGCCACATCGCAAAGAACTGCGATCCCCCGCCGTACGCATGGCCGACGGCCTTGCGGACGTCGGCAACCTGATGCTCACCGGCGATGCCCATCACCTGCATCGCCGCCTCGCCGAAACGGAGCATCCCGCTCGCGCCGATCGGGTTCGACGACAGCACACCGCCCGACGCGTTGACCGGCAGCGATCCACCGATCTCGGTGACGCCATCTTCCACCCATCGCCACCCGTCGCCCTTGGGGGCGAAGCCGAGGTTCTCCAACCACATTGGCTCGAACCACGAAAACGGCACGTACATCTCGACCACATCGATCTCGGCGGCCGGGTTGGTGATGCCGGCCTTGCGCCACAGATCGGTAGCGCACATCTCGCCGGCTACCGGGCTGACCTGTTCGCGGCCGGCGAACATGGTCGGCTCGCTGCGCATCGCCGTGGCATGGATCCAGGCCACCGGCGTGCCGCTGTCGGCAACGTGCGCGTCGGCGGTGGCCTCATCGGCCAGCACCAGCGCCATCGCCCCATCCGACGACGGGCATGTCTCGACAAAGCGGATCGGGTCCCACAACATCGGCGATTCCATCGCCTTTTCCAGCGTGAGCCCTTCCTCGTGGAGGTGCGCATACGGGTTCTTCAGAGCGTTGCCGCGATCTTTCACCGCGACCAACGCGCCGATGTGACCAGGAACTTTGTAGCGCGCGATGTAGGTGCGCACGATCGGCGAGAAGTACCCGCCGGCACCGGCGTGCACCGGCATCCCGAACGGGATCGGAACCGACAGTGCCCACATCGCGTTGCCGTCGCTCTGCTTTTCGAACCCGATGGTGAGCACCCGCTTGTGGACTCCCGACATCACATGCTGGGCGGCGACGATCGCCGTGGAGCCGCCCACCGAACCGGCGGTGTGCACCCGGAACACCGGCTTGCCGTGAGCGGCCAGTGCATCGGCCAGCCACAGCTCGGGCATGGCGATGCCCTCCAACATGTCGGGGGCCTTGCCGATGACGATCGCGTCGACATCGGCCAGGGTGATGCCAGCCGATTCCAGCGCCCGGTCGGTTGCCTCGCGGACGAGCCCGGCGATGG
The DNA here is from genome assembly GCA_031419375.1 of Acidimicrobiaceae bacterium. Taxonomy (GTDB): domain Bacteria; phylum Actinomycetota; class Acidimicrobiia; order Acidimicrobiales; family Ilumatobacteraceae; genus VFMC01. The sequence continues at coordinate 4,654 of JANOKQ010000766.1, read as the reverse complement.
ACACATCGGCGCGGCACGCCGTGTGCTGGGTCTGGCCGACACCGATCACTGCGCAGCGCTCGGCCATCAGTCCCCCTCCAGTACGGCGACCAGGTTCTGTTGCAAGCACGGCCCGCTGGTGGAGTGCGCCAGCGCCCGATCGGCGGCACCGGAATGCACCCGGTCGGCCGCTTCGGCGAAGCGGATCAAGCCAGCGGCCATCTGCGGATTGGCGCACAGCGCGCCGCCGCTCGGGTTGACCGAGGTGCGTTCGGGGTCGAGGTCGAACGCGTTCAGGAGGAGGATTTCTTGATGGGTGAACGGGGCGTACACCTCGGCCACATCGATTCGGTCGCCACGCGCACCGGCGTGCTCGGCGGCGATCCGTGCCGACGACGATTCGGTCAGCGAGCGAGCACCAAGGCGCTGCGTGTCGATGCGGTGATCGATGCCACGGATCCATGCCGGCCTGGCGCACAGCGCCCTGGCGACGTCTCCTGCGGCGAGCACCACAGCAACCGATCCGTCGGCGGGCATGCTGCAATCGTGGCCCCGTAGGGGTTGTGCGGTGTACGGGCGATCGAGCAGGTCGGCTGCAGAGGCCGCCGCTCCCCAGCCGACGTTCGGGTTGGCGATGCCGGCGGCGATGCTGCGCTCGGCGACGGCCGCCATCGCTGCTTCGGTGACGACACCGGCGTCAAGACAGGCACGTGCCTGGAGTGCGGCGATCGCGGTGGCTCCCGGCCACAGCGGAGCAACGGTGTATGGGTCGAGTTGCAGGGTGAGGATGCGGTCGATCGGACCCGCGGTGGTCTTGCCGTTGGCGAACACCAGCGCTGTATCGCACTCGCCGGTCTGGATCTTGATCCAAGCCTCGTACAGCGCAAGTGCGCCGTCGCCTTCCACATGGCTCTCCACGATCGGCGGCCACGCCCCGATCGCATCGACCGCCGAGACGAAACTGAACGGCTGGCCGCTCATGTAGTCGCAGCTGCCGTGGCACCAGAAACCGATCTCGTGACGTTCCAGCCCGGCGCGCTGCACGGCGGCGGCGATTGTCGGAGCGATCAGCTCGACCGAGGTGAGCCTGGTGCGCAGATCGAGGGGCCGCTGCGCTGTGGCGACGATGGCGATGTCGCGCATTACGAGGTGGCCTTGATCGTGGCCGCGTCGGGCTCGCCGTTGGGACGGAAGTAGCGGATGTTCTCCAGCGTCGGCCCCCACTCCTCGCGCGGCTTCCACACCGGCTCGACACGCATCCCGATTCGCACGTCGTGTGCAACGCACTCCTGGATGAGGTGCTGCATCGAGATGTCGGCCCCATCGAGCACGATCTGCGCAGCAACATATGGGATCTTCACCGCCTGGCCGAGGAACGCCACGTTGACCACGCAGAACGTGGTGATCGTGCCGCTCGGGCCAACCTCCACCTCATCGCCAAGCGGTGCCGCGCACCTCGGGCACACGCCGTTGCGCGGCGGGAAGTACACCTGCGCGCACGAGGTGCACCGGCGGCCGATGAGGCGGCCGTCGAGCAAGCCCTCTAGATGTGCCGACGCAGCCGGACCGGCCGACCACTCGTAGGTGACCGACACCGGTTGACGCAGCCGCAGCACTTCGTCGCTCACGACGTACCCGGCTCGGACGCAAGCAGGTCGAAACAGGCGATGTCATTGATCCCGCCGTGACGCTCGGCAGCCCAGCGCACCGTCACCCGGGCGCCGGTCGCGATGTGCGCCGGGTCGCCCGCATCGACGGCATGGAGCATCCCCACATCGGCACCGTCAAGGACGATCACGGCCCACGCGAACGGATGGGCCAGCGGTTGATCCGGCTGGGCGTGCGCTTGCCACGACCACGTGGTGACGGTCCCCTGCTCGGCGACGGGCACCCATTCGGTGCAGGGCGCCCCGGTCAGCGGATCGAACTCGGCGGGTGGCACGTAGACACGGCCGTCACTGCCGCGAGTTCCCTCGATCCGACCGTCCCGTAACGATGTGAAGAAGCGCGACAGCGTGCCGCCAACGGTCCGCGAGTACGGGTAGCTCAGCTCCAGCGGCGCGGTGAAAACCCCGTCGCCGGTGCGCTCGTAGGCCGTGGTCCCCCCAGACATGCCCTTGTTCTATCATGGCGGCACACTTTCTGACGACCCGTCAGAAAGTGTTAGGTTCAAGGTCACGATCACTCCGGGGGGAAGCTCAGATGGCTCGAAAATCTGTACGTTCAGTTGCAGTCGTCGCAGTGTTGGCCGTGGTCGCCGGCGCATGCGGGAAGGACCGAGAGGCAGCCACGCCGACGACGCCTGCACCGACCGTGGCGGTCACCACCGCGGCACCCCCGGTCGACACCGACGAGCCGGCACCGGCCGACACGGCGACCGATGACGGCGAGGCCACGACGCCCGCACCTGATACCGCTCCACCCACCACCATTGCCGATGTCGCCATGTTCGGCGATTCGCCGTGGCCGTGTGGCCCCGGCGATGGGGCCAACACCGACGACGGCAGCGAGGTCGGCGTGACGGCCGATTCGATCAACATCGCCACCGGCGACGACGCCGGCTATGCGGGCTCGCCTGGACTGAACCACGAGATGACCGATGCGATCAAGGCATTGGTCTCGGAATGCAACGACCTCGGTGGCATCAGCGGCCGCACGATCAACCTCAACTACTTCGACGCAAAGCTGTTCGAGGTGCCCGCAGCGATGCAGAGCGCCTGCGATGGCAACAACTTCTTCCTCGTCGGCGAAGGGTGGGCGTTCGACTCCAACCAGGAGGAGATCCGCCTCGCCTGCGGACTGCCCGCCGTCCCCACGTATTCGGTGAGCGCGGCATTCGCCCACGGAGCCAACGTGTTCATGGGCGTCCCCAATCCGGCCGACGAGACCACCAGCGGATTCTTCGCCCAGATCGCCGAGCTGTTCCCCGAGGAATCCAAGCGCGTCGCCACCCTCACCGGCGCGTTCAGCGCAACGCAGGAGACCCGCGACAAAGTGGTCGCCTCAGCGCCTCCATTCGGCTGGGGGTTCGCACTCACCACGCTCGAGAGCAACCCCGTCGGCGAAGCCGACTGGACTCCGTTCGTCAAGCAGATCAAGGATTCCGGCGCCACGATGGTTTCGTGGCAGGGCACCTGCCTGCCCGGGCTGCTGCTGTTCGCCCAGACCGCACAGGTCAACGGCCTCGACGTGCCCATCGTCGTCGACTCCAACCACTATGCAGCCCAGTGCGCTGCGGCAAACACCGATGGCGCGCTCGACGACATGTACATCCGAATGGCCTTCGTTCCGTTCGAAGATGCCGACGCGAACCCGGCCACCCGCGACTACCTCGAGCTGATCGCCGACAAGGGCGGCGACACCGCCATGCTCGGCGCGCAGGCCACTTCCTCGTTCCTGCTGTGGGCAACTGCTGCGACTGCGTGCGGGCCGGCACTCACCCGCGAGTGCGTGCTGGCCAACCTTGCCGGCACACGTTCGTGGACCGGGCACGGCCTGCACGCCGAGACCGACCCGGGTGGCAACCATCCGCCGAAGTGCTCGTCGGTCCTGCGCCTGGTCGGCAGCGAGTACCAGCGGATCACACCGACCGAACCGGCCAGCTTCGACTGCGACGATGCCTGGGTGACCCCGATCACAGGGACCCCCGCGCTGCTGGCTGCCAAGCTTGACGAGAACCGCATCTCGCAGCAGTTCGCCGGAGGGTGACGATTCCATTGGTCAACCTCGCGTCGTCACCCACCGGCTGACTCACCCGTTTCGACATGCAGGATTTTCTCGCCTACACGGTGCTCGGGATCTGCCTTGGTTCGGTGTACGCGATCGCCGCCACCGGGTTGGTGGTCACATATTCCACCTCGGGTGTGTTCAACGTTGCCCACGGCGCGGTCGCCACGATGAGCGCGCTCGTGTACTGGCAGTTGCACACGCAGTGGCACGTGCCAACTGCGATCGCCATCGTGATCACCATCGGCGTGTTCTGCCCAGCCGTCGGGCTGTTCCTCGAAGTGGTGGTGATGCGCGGTTTGCGCGACACGAGCGAGGTCACCCGGCTGGTGATTCCGATCGCCGTGCTCTTGGCACTCAACGGGTTGGCCACGTGGATCTGGTTCCGCGACGGGACCCGGGCGATCGTGCCGCGCAAGTTCTTCGGCGAGCGCTACATCGAAGTCCTCGGACAGGCCGTCTACTACCACCAGGTGATCGGTGTGATGCTCGCTGCCGTCACGGCAGGCGGGCTGTATGTGCTGATGTTCAAGTCGCGTCTCGGTGTCACCATGCGCGCCACGGTCGACGACCGGCACCTGCTGATGCTCAACGGCGGCCGGCCCGACCGGGCCAGCATGGCCAGCTGGGCGATCGGTGCCGCACTGGCCGGGGTCGCCGGCGTGCTGCTCGCCCCGCAGCAGGGCGCGCTGCAGGTGTTCGCGCTCACCCTGTTGGTGTTCGACGCCTACCCCGCAGCGATTGGCGGGCGGCTGCGCAGCGTGCCGCTCACCTACGTCGCAGCGATGGTGCTCGGCCTGTCAAGGGCGTACTTCGACTGGGTCTCCGACGCCGGCCAGAACTGGCTGGCGTTGCGCAACCTGCGCAACGCGATCCCCGCGGTGCTGCTGTTCGCCGCGCTGCTGTTCCTCCCCCAGAGCCGCTTGCGCGGCGCGGTGGTCACTCGTAC
>JANOKQ010000765.1:0-5256 GCA_031419375.1 Acidimicrobiaceae bacterium | reverse complement strand
CGACGCGAAGCATCGCCGCCATCGCCAAGGGCCACAGTAGGTAGAACTGCTCCTCCACGGCCAGGCTCCACAGGTGGCGCAACGGAGCGAAGTCACCCGCTGCGCTGTAGCCCTGGCCCACCCAGATCTGATACCAGTTCGTGACGTAGAAGACGCTGGCCACCACGTCGCCACGGATCTGGCCGAGAGCGTCGCTGCGGAACAATGCCGTGTAACACACGACGATGAACAGCATCACGAACAACGCGGGCAGCAGCCGCTTCGCCCGTCGGAGCCAAAACCGGCCGAGATCGACCCGGCCGGTTCGCTCGCATTCGGCGATGAGCAGCAAGGTGATCAGGTAGCCGCTGATCACGAAGAACACCTCGACACCGAGAAAGCCCCCCGGTAGCCACGTCGAGTCGGCGTGGTACACCATGACGGCGACGACCGCGAGCGCGCGGAGCCCGTCGAGCCCCGGCAGGTACGGCACTCGGCTGATCTGCGACCGATCCGGGGCGTGGTGACGATCAGCCTGCGCCGGGGTGCCCCGTTGATCGAGCGCGCCAGCAGTCATCGCCCCAAGTATCGCTGAGCCGCGGCTCGATCTCGGACTCATCCAGTGGATCAAGTGGCATGTCGCCGGGGTTGTCGGCATGGTGCGTAGGCCTCAGCCGTCGCGAAACGCCACAAGTTTCCCGGACCGGGCATGTCGATGAGCCACGCCACCGTGCTGGCGAACGTCACAACTCGTGTTCGGCGCCGGACTCGACTGCGTGGCGGAACATGCGAACGGTGTACGCCTCTGACATCGCCGCGCCACGAGCGTTGCCCGACTCGAACGTCGCGATCAACGACATCGCCCCGACCGTCAAGTACAGCACGCTCTCGCGATAATCGTGCAGGCACCGATCCCAGTCGTACCCCTCGACGCCAGCGGCGATCAGTTCGCCGTGGTATCGCCGCAGTAGTCGCTCCCAGTGCACTCGTTGGTCGGCAACGTTCATCGAGCTACCGATGAGGTACGCAACGTCGTGGGGTCCGCGTCCGCGAACCGACAGCTGGAAGTCGATGAAGATCGGCTCGCCATGTGCGTCGAAGAAGAAGTTGTCGAGTCTCGAGTCGCCGTGCAGAAACGTTGTCGGCGCGTCGGCGGTTCGCCGAATGACGTCGTCGAAGCGAGCCCCAATCCGATGTGCCAGGGCAACCGCGTCATCACCAACCCGATCGGCCCAGCTGTTCTCCAGAACCGGCAGGCCAGCGGCGTAGATCGGCGGCACGGCCGCGAGATACGCGGGATCGCAGCTCGTCGGCAGCCACGACAGGTTATGCAATTCGGGCAATTCCCACCATGTTGCGTGTAGCCCGGCAAGCCCGACGACGATCTGCTCCGCGTCGTTCGGCGTGACGCCAGCGATCTGGTCACCGGGGCGATGACTCCCCAGATCCTCCAAGAGCAGGACGTGGAGCCCATCGGAAGAATCGGCCACATAGCACTGCGGCACGCGTAGCTGATTGCTCGGGGCGATCTCGCTGAAGAAGCGCACCTCGCGTTCGTAGATGCCGAGAGCGTCGCCGACGACTCGGTTGGCAGTTTCCTGCGTTGGGAACTTGGCAACGACAGACGAGGGCAGGGCATTGCTGCCAAGCAACGACACACGCACGATCTCGCCAAAGATGCCGATGCCTGCACCGATGTCGTCCAATGCGAACGAAGTCACCTCGTCGCCCATCACCTTGCTCAGCCACTCGGTCGTGATCGTTGCGGCGGAGTTCGGATTCGGCTCGCTGTGCATTCGCGGGATCATAGAACTTGCTCGTTTGGACATCGTTCCGCTGTTGATCCGCAAGGTCGATGGGATCACCGACGAGGAAGCTCGAGCGACAGTCGCCCCCTGCGATCTCGCTGTGTGGCGGGGGTGGACGGGAATCGACCTGCACCTACGACGGCCTACCGAAGCCTGCGAGAAACGAGCTTCGGTCCACACGTGATCTCGCTACAGCTGTCAGGCAGTCGTACACCCGGTGTGTCGCCCGCCAGCTAGATGGGACCTTTTGGGTGGGTTTTCGCCAGGTAGATCGGACCGTCTGGTCGCCAGTTAGATAGGACCAGGTTTGGGGGTCCGCGGTGTGGGTGCCGTGGACGGTCATTCTCACCGCCTTGTCGTCTACTGGTCCAGGAAGGCGGTGCGCTGTGGCGTTCCGGGAGATCCCTATGTATGAGGTGCGTGAAGTGTTGCGATTGTGGCTTGCGGGCCGCGGGTTGCGATCGATTGCTGAGATGGTCAGGCCGGACCGAAAAACGGTCCGTCGGATCGTCCAGGCGGCGGTCGATGCCGGTCTTGTGCGTGATCGTGGTGACGGCCAGTTGACGGACGTGTTCGTCGGCGCGGTGGTCGTCGCGTTGGTTCAGGCGCGTCCTGATCGTCATGGCGGGATGTGGTCGATGATCAGTGCTGAGCATGACCGGTTGAAGGGCTGGGTTGATGATGATGTCCCGGTCGTGAAGATGTGCGAGCTCCTCGCCCGTGGTGGTGTGATGGTCCCGGAACGGACGTTGCACCGTTATGTCGCCGAGCATTTCTCGGCGGGCCCGAAACTGACGGTGAGAGTCGCTGACGGCGAACCGGGCGGCGAGCTGCAGGTCGATTTCGGTGAGCTCGGGATCATGTTCGACCCGGAGTCGGGCCGGCGGCGCAAGGTGTGGGCGTTGGTGTTCACCGCTGCCTACTCGAGGCACTGTTACATGCAGTTGTCGTTCTCGCAAACGTTGGAAGTCGTGATTTCCGGGTTCGAAGCTGCATGGTCGTTCTTCGGGGGTGTGTTCAAGATCGTGATCCCGGACAACATGAAAACGATCGTCACGACCGCTGACGGGTGTGATCCGACGTTCAATCAGGCGTTCATCGAGTACGCCCAATCGCGCCGGTTGCTGATCGACCCGGCACGTGTCCGCTGCCCGCAGGACAAACCCCGCGTCGAACGGAACGTGCAGTTCGTGCAGACCTCGTTCTGGGCCGGTGAAAGCTTCGCCGACCTCCACGAGGCGCAGGCCGCAGCCGAGCTGTGGTGCACGGTCCGGGCGGGTATGCGCGTCCATGGCACGACGTGTCAGCGCCCGCTCGAAGTGTTCACCGCCGAGGAACTACCACTGCTTGGGGCGGTCCCGGTTGGCGTGTACGACTTGCCGCTCTACCGGACAGCCAAGGTCGCCCGGGATCGTCATGTGTCGGTCGCCAAATCGTTGTACTCGGTCCCGGGGGACCTGGTCGGCCAACACGTCGAGGTGCGCGCCGACCGGGCCCTGGTGAAAATCTTCTCCCATGGTGTTCTCGTGAAAACCCATGCCCGTGTGGCTGCTGGCCGTCGTTCGTCGGACCCTGACGACTTCCCCGCGCACCAGACCGCGTACGCAATGCGAGACATCGGCCGCCTGATCAGCGACGCCGCCGCCCACGGTGACGCCGTCGGTGAACTCGCCGCGAAAGTGTTGGACCACCCTCTGCCATGGACCACGATGCGCAAGGTCTACAAACTGATCGGCCTGTGCCGGACCTTCGGTGATCAACGCACCAACCAGGCCTGCCGTCGGGCGCTGGATGCCGAAGCGATCGACGTCAACGTCGTCGGCCGGATCCTCGATCGGGCTCTCGAAACCGAGACGGCCGAACAGGCCCCCAAGACCCCGACGAACGTGATCGTTGGACGGTTCGCCCGCGACAACAACCAGTTCGCCACGAGCAAGGCACGCACATGACACCCCCGATCGATCCGGATCTTGCGGCCACCCTGCGACGCCTGAAACTCGGCCAGGTGATCACAACGCTGCCCGAACGACTGGCGCTCGCCAAAACCAACAAACTGTCCCACGCCGAGTTCTTGCAGATCGTGCTCTCCGACGAGATCACCCGACGAGACTCCACCTCCGCCACGCTGCGGGCACGCGCCGCCAGCTTGGACCCGACGATGACTCTGCAACGGTGGGACCCGACCACGACCGTCGCCTCCGACCGCAAACTGTGGGACGAACTCGTCAGCCTCCGTTTCGTTGACAACGCCAACAACGTCATCGTCATGGGACCCGTCGGTGTCGGCAAAACGTTCCTCGCGACAGCGCTCGGACACATCGCCATCAGACGCCGGCGCACCGTCCACTTCGAACGCACCGACCGACTGTTAAAACGGCTCCGCATCTCCCGACTCGACAACAGCCACGACGCCGAGATCCGCAAACTCCTCCGAGCCGACCTGCTCATCCTGGACGACTTCGCCCTCACCGGACTCGACAGCAACGACACCAGCGACATCTACGAGCTTGTCGTCGAACGACACCGCAACAAATCGACGATCATCACCTCGAACAGGGAGCCGATCGAGTGGATCGCCCTGATGGCCGACCCGCTCCTCGCCCAGTCCGCCGTCGACCGCCTCAAATCTGCTGCCTACGAACTCATCGTCGAAGGCGACAGCTACCGCAACCGCCAAAAACCCGTCATCACCGAGACCCGACCATGACCACAACCCCGTGCGTTACGATAGACGTTACGATGCTGTGTCTCACCTGCGGCAACACATTCCCGACATCCGGCCGCCGCCAATACTGCTCCAACGCCTGCCGACAAGCCGCCTGGCGACAACGCGCAACCACCCCGCCCCCCACCGTCAACCCGACCCCAAAAACAGGCACCATCTACCAATGCCCGAACTGCGAAACCCGCTACCTCGCAACCCAATACTGCCCCGACTGCAACACATTCTGCCGCCGACTCGGACCCGGAGGACCCTGCCCCCACTGCGACGAACCAGTCGCCATCAACGACCTCAACACCCACTGACCACACCCCGACTTGACCACACCACCACCCCAGCGCGAACATCACCACGCCAACACCAAGACCCCCAAGCGGTCCCATCTAACTGGCGGAACCCCGGTCCCTTACAGCTGGCGAGCGACACCAACCTCGCCAACATCCCCACCAGCGACCTCAACCACATCAACTGGTGGCTCAACAACCAACGCCGCCACAGCCTCCACTGGGACACCCCCGCAGAACGCTACAATGCACTCACCGCGCACTGACCACTAGATTTTGCCGTGGGCTATCTAGTCGGATCGACGAACTGGTGGCAGATCTCCTTATACGAGGATCAACGACTGAAGTGCGAACCTAGCGACCTGCGAGTCACCGAAGCCCCCTCAACACCTACTCCAACGACACTCCAACACCCCCTATCTCCTATCCCCTCGACCGATGGATGGGATAGGAGATAACGGCC
>JANOKQ010000764.1:0-7036 GCA_031419375.1 Acidimicrobiaceae bacterium | reverse complement strand
CTCAACATCGGCGCCGTCGGACAATCTGGTCGGATCATCATCGGGACGGCCCACCCGAGCGGTGGCCGTGTCAGTGGCCGTGTCAGTGGCCGTGTCGGTGATCGTCATGGTGGTCCTCCCTTCGCAGCGTTCGGACACACGCCACACAGCACAACATTCAGCTGGGGTGGTGGTGTCGGTACGGGTTGTGCGGACAGCCGAAGCTGTCGATCCGGAACCATCACCAGATCAGCGAAGAGTTCCGTAGGGAAGAAGACCTACCATAGTCGAACGGACGTTCGAAGTCAACATGAACGGTGGAAAGTTCTCAAGAACCACCGTCGGCGGCACCGCTCACTCAACCGAGATGCGTCAACACCTCGTCACGTAGACGGCCGAGTGTTGCAATGCGCTTCTCGGGCGTACGTCCGAGGGTGAAGTCGGGGATCGCGAACTCGTCCACGCCGGCTTCCACGTAGGCGCCCAGTAGGTCAACCAGCTCTGCGGGTCCGCCCACCAGCGAACGCCCCTCGGGTGCGCTGGCCCGGAGCCGGTCGCGGGCAGCATCATCGTCGGTCAGAAAGATCATCGCCTGCGCCGAACGGGCAACGGTCGACATGTCCCGCTGGACGGTCGCACACGCACGAGCGAAGAGTTCAGTGCGCTCACGCAGCTGAACCGGATTGCCCCACGTGTTCCAGCTATCGGCCCACCGTGCGGTAATCCGCATCATCCGCGGACTGCCGGTACCGACCAGGAGCGGCAACCGCTCCGGTTTCGGGGCGAAGGGCGCGCCATCGAGATGGTACCAACGGCCGTGGAACGTCGCCCGGTCGTCGTGCAGCAAGCGATGGATCACCTCGATCGCTTCTTCGAAGTGGGTGACGCGCTCGCCTGGGTCGAAGAGCTCGAAGCCGTAGGCAGTGTGTTCGTTCACCTGCCATCCCGCGCCGAGTCCGAGGACTGCGCGGCCGCCGGAGATGTGGTCGACGGTGGCGGCCCGCTTGGCCAGCACCACTGGGTGGTGGATCGTGACCGGCGAGACCATCGAGGTGAGCTGCAGTCGGGGGACGGTTGCGGCGATGGCTGCGAGCATCGTCCAGCACTCGGCCGCAGGACCGTCGGCGACAGTGTCGTCGTCGGTTTGTTGCATCAGGTGGTCGGCGTACCAGAGGCCGTGCAGACCGGACTGCTCGGCGAAGCGGGCGAGTTCGAGCAGTTCGTCCCATGGGCGTTCGTACGAAGGGAAGATCGAGAACTTCATCGCCGGACCGTACCAGTGCTCCATCGTCGGAGTTCCGGGACACGCCATCCGAGTGGCGAGCGCCGACACGGGTACGCGCTCGCCACTCGCATCCCCCTCCGTGGACTCGGACGACACTCGGACTCCCGGACACGGGGAATGGATGAACGGCGGGGCCGTACGATGGCAGCGATATGGCTGATGATGATCTGTGGGAGACGCACGCGGGATGGTGGATCGATGGGTTCACCGATGGGGCCGATCCCGAATACGTCGAGCAGATCATGCCGATGGCTGCCCAGGAGTTGGCCGGGGCTCGGCGGATCCTCGACGTGGGTTGTGGGGACGGCCAGATCAGCCGTCTCGCGGCAAACCTCGGCGCCGATGTGGTGATCGGCATTGATCCCACGTGGAATCAGGTGCGTATCGCCCACGAACGCGGCGGCGGGGCGAGCTTCGCCAAGGCCGGTGCCGGAGCGCTGCCGTTCGCCGACGGAAGCTTCGATGCGGTGGTTGCATGCTTGGTGTTCGAGCACATCCGCGACGTCGACGACGCAATCGCCGAGGTCGCCCGCGTCCTGCGACCTGGTGGCCGGTTCTGCTTCTTCCTCAACCACCCGTTGCTGCAGACACCCAACAGCGGATGGATCGACGACCAGTTCCTCGACCCTCCCGAGCAGTACTGGCGGATCGGCCCGTACCTGGTGGAGGACGAGACGATCGAGGAGGTGGAAAAGGATGTGTTCATCCCGTTCATCCACCGCCCGCTCAGCCGGTACGTCAACGCGCTGGCCGACAACGGCATGTTGGTCGAGCAGATGATGGAGCCGGCGCCACCGCCGGGGTTCCTGGCCAAGGCCGAGGAGTATGTGGCCGCGAGCACGATTCCGCGCCTGTTGTACCTACGCACGTGCAAGCAGCGCCTATTATTGGGCACGTGACCGACGTCCTGGTGATCACCGGCCTGTCCGGCGCCGGCCGTTCGCAGGCGGCCGACGATCTTGAAGACCTCGGCTGGTTCGTGGTCGACAACCTGCCGATCGAACTGCTCGACAAGATCGTCGAGCTGGGCAGCGGCCCCGGTTCGTTCTCGCGCCTGGGCGTGGTTATCGGGCCGACCGCTCATCCCGACGAAGTCCTCGAGGCGATCCACCGGCTGCGCACGAGTCACCGCGTCCGGGTGGTGTTCCTGGACGCATCGACGGCAGAGCTCGTCAAGCGGTACGGCAGCTCTCGACGCAAGCATCCCCTCGACGACGGAGCCAGCGGGATGGTCTCCACGATCGAGCGCGAACGGACGCTGCTCGAGCCCGTCAAGGAGACAGCCGACCTGGTGATCGACACGTCGGTGTTGAACGTGCATCAGCTCAAGTCGCTGATCGTCGCTACGTTCGGTGGTGAGGCGGAGACGGCGACGATGCAGGTTGCGGTCACCTCGTTCGGCTTCAAGCACGGTCTGCCGCTCGATGTCGACATGGTGATGGACGTGCGTTTCCTCCCGAACCCACACTGGGTCGACGACCTCCGCCCGCTCACCGGCCTCGACGAGCCTGTGCGCCGCTACGTGCTCGATCAGCCTGCCACCGACGAGTTTCTGCAGCGCTTCGAACACCTGCTCGAACTGCTGCTGCCGGCGTATGCCGCCGAGGGCAAGAGCTACCTGTCGCTGGCCATTGGCTGTACGGGAGGGCATCACCGCTCGGTCGCGCTCTCGGAGGAGATCGGAACATGGATGGCGGCCAAGGGCTACCGCCCACGGATCACCCATCGCGACCTGCACCACTGACCTGGCCCAGAGCGCCCCGATGAGGGATAACCTGCTGGCGGTTTTCGACTCGTGAAAGGCATGTCGTCATGACGGTTCGTGTTGGTATCAATGGTTTCGGTCGTATCGGTCGCAACTTCTTCCGGGCCGCCAAGCAGCGCGGCGTCGACATCGACATCGTCGCGGTCAACGACCTCGGCTCGCTGGCGACGATGGCCCATCTCCTCAAGTACGACTCTGTGCTCGGCCAGTTGCCGAACACGATCAAGGCGACCAAGGGCGGCATCAGCGTCGATGGCGACGAGCTGCGCGTGCTCAGCGAACGCGATCCGAAGCAGCTGCCGTGGGGCGAGCTCGGCGTCGATGTGGTGATCGAGTCGACCGGCTTCTTCACCAAGCGCGACACCGCCGCCTACCACCTCGAAGGCGGCGCTCCGCTCGTGATCGTTTCGGCCCCCTGCGATGGCGCCGACGCCACGTTCGTGTACGGCGTGAACCACAAGGACTTCGACTTCAAGACCCAGAAGGTCATCTCGAACGCGAGTTGCACCACCAACTGCTTCGTGCCGTTGGTGAAGGTGCTCGATGATGCGTTCGGCGTCGAGCAGGGACTCATGCAGACCGTGCACGCGTACACCGGCGATCAGCAACTCGTCGACGGTCCGCATGGCGATCTGCGTCGGGCCCGTGGCGCGGCGATCAACATCGTGCCCACCGGAACCGGCGCAGCGCGAGCCACCAGCCTGGTGCTCACCTCGATGAAGGGCAAGCTCGACGGCACCTCGCTGCGGGTACCGGTGCCGACCGGCTCCATCGTCGACTTCTCCGCGAACCTGAAGACCGAGGCGAGCGTCAAAGAGATCAACGCCGCGTTCAAGAAGGCGGCCAACGGTTCGCTGAAGGGGATCCTGCGGTACACCGAGGACCCAATCGTCTCCAGCGACATCCAGGGCGATCCGCACAGCAGCATCTTCGATTCGGGCCTGACGATGGGCATCGGCAAGATGGTCAAGGTGCTGTCGTGGTACGACAACGAGTGGGGCTACTCGAACCGACTGGTCGATACCGCTCTGTACGCCGGGGCCAAGGCCGCGAAGCGCAAGAAGTGATCCCCACGCTCGACGACCTCGCCGCGGCGGTCGATCTCAGCGGCAAGCGTGTGCTGGTGCGCACCGACTTCAACGTCCCGATGGCCGATGGTGCCATTACCGATGACTTCCGCATTCGCGCCGCATTGCCCACCATCGAGTGGCTCACCGCACGCGGCGCGACCGTGGTCACCGCCTCGCACCTCGGACGGCCGAAAGGTAAGCCCGATGCGAAGTATTCGATGGATGCCGTGCGAGCCCGGCTGGCCGAGCTCGCCCCCGGTGTGGAGCTGCTCGACAACCTCCGCTTCGACCCCGGCGAGGAGGGCAACGATCCGGCGTTCACCGCCAGGTTGATCGACGGAATCGACGCATACGTCAACGATGCATTCGGCGCGTCGCACCGTGCCCACGCCTCCATCGTCGGGCCGCCGCAAACGCTGCCGTCGGCGATGGGACTGCTGCTGGCGAAGGAGGTGGAGGTGCTCGGCGGGTTGCGCGACAACCCGAAGCACCCGTTCGTGGCCGTCCTCGGCGGGTCGAAGATCTCCGACAAGCTGGGCGTTGTTGAGGCGTTGTTAAACGTGGTCGACACGTTGATCATCGGCGGGGCGATGTGTTTCACGTTCTTCGCCGCGCAGGGCAAGCCGATCGGGGCATCGCTGTGGGAGCCCGATCAAGTCGACACGTGCGCACGGTTGCTCGCCAATGCTGCGGAGCGGGGTAAGGCGATCCACCTCCCCGACGACATCGTCGGCCTCGATGCCGGCGGAAACTTCGCCACCTACGGCACCCGGCTGCCCAATGGGGCCAAGGGCTTCGACATTGGGCCCGGCTCGGCTGCCGCGTTCAGCGACATCATCATGGACGCCCGCACCGTGTTCTGGAACGGGCCGATGGGCATGTTCGAAGACGACCGTTTCGCCGCCGGCACGCGCACCGTCGCCCAGGCGATGGCCGACACCAAGGCGTTCACGGTGGTCGGCGGCGGCGACTCGGCCGCTGCGCTCGCCCAGTTCCGCCTCGACGACGACGTCGACCATGTTTCCACGGGTGGGGGAGCGTCGCTCGAACTGCTCGAGCTCGGCGACCTGCCCGGCCTGGCCGCACTGCGAGGAGCCCCCAATGCGTAAACCACTCATCTCCGGCAACTGGAAGATGAACCACAACCACTTCGAAGCGATCCAATGCGTGCAGAAGCTCGCCTACCTCGTCGGCAAGGATGATTTCGAGCGGGCCGATGTGAGCATTCATCCGCCGTTCACCGACATCCGGACCGTGCAAACCGTGATCGATGCCGACAAGTTGCAGTTCCTGCTCGGTGCGCAGCACTGCCACACCGACGACAAGGGCGCGTTCACGGGTGAGGTGTCACCGCTGTTCCTGGCCAAGCTCGGCGTGCGCTACGTGATCTGCGGCCACAGCGAACGGCGTGAGCTGTTCGGCGAGACCGACGAGACGGTCGCCGCCAAGGTGGCCGCGATTCTTCGCCACGAGATGACGCCGATCATGTGCTGCGGCGAAACGTTGACCGAACGCGAGGCAGGCGACACCGAAACCAAGGTGCTCGGCCAGGTCCGAGCCGGACTCGCGGGACGCTCACCCGAACAGGTGGGTTCGATGGTCATCGCCTACGAGCCGATTTGGGCGATCGGCACAGGCAAGACCGCCACCGCTGATGACGCTCAGCAGATGTGCGCGGCGATCCGCTCGTGCGTCGGCGAGCTGGCCGGCGCGGACGCTGCGGCGTCGATTCGTCTCCAATATGGCGGCTCGGTGAAGGCCGCAACGGTGGCCGAACTGATGGCCCAACCCGACGTCGACGGTGCACTCGTGGGCGGGGCCAGCCTCGACCCCGACGAGTTCGCCCGCATTGCCAAGCTCGGCGTATGACACACACGCTGCGATGATGTCTCGCCAACGTGGTGATCTTGACGGCTTCCATACGTGGAACAGCCGAACCAAAAATATTGACTTATGAAACGTGTTTCCTACCGCGCGGTAACGGGTAGTGCTATCTTGCTAATCGTCACGTCGCTCGGGGAGGGCGGCGTGAGGGAAATGAACCAGTCGAACGCCGGCTCGCCGGGCGGTTCCTGAGGAGTTCCGATCACCTCCCTCCGAACCACCATCAGGAGGACAACCACGTGAGCACTACGAGGCGCAGCACAAAGTTTGCTGCACTTGCGCTCGGCCTTGCGCTCGTTGCGGGCGCATGCAGTAGCGACGAAGCGACCAGCAACGTCGGCGACAACGTCACCACCCCCGGCGACGGCACCGAGAGCACCGAGGCCCCCGACGTTACTGAACCCGACGCGACCGATCCGGACACCTCCGGTACCGAGCCGGCCACATCTGACAGCGAACCTGCGGGCGGCGGCGAGGGCGGCACGCTGATCTGGGCGCATGAGCAGGAACCTGCCGACATGCACCTCGACGATCCCGAGAACAACCTGTCGATCACGTCGTGGATCCGACAGTCGATGTGGGACGGACTGTTCGGTATCACTGGCGAGACCACCTTCTTCCCTGAACTGCTTGCCGATACTCCTGAGATGGTTGACAACGGCGACGGGACCTTCAGCGCTGATTTCGTGCTGCGCGATGAGCTCAGCTGGAGTGACGGTGAGCCGCTGACGTCCGCCGACGTCGAGTACACCTTCAACATGTTCATGGCCACCACCGATGATGGTGACGACGAAGACACCGACCCCGATTTCGTGTATCTGATCGGTGATCGCACCGGCTACGACACGGTGACGGAGTTCGCTGTCACATCCGATACCGAGTTCTCCATGACCTGGTCGGCGTTCTTTGCCGGCTGGCAGCAGATGCTCAGCGAGATCCACCCGGCGCATGTCTTCCCCGGTACCCCTGCCGAGGCAGCGGCGCTCGAGAACGACGCACTGCGTGAGTGGCAGACCGCCGACGGCACGGTGTTGCCGTCGTCGGGTCCGATGA
>JANOKQ010000763.1:0-2662 GCA_031419375.1 Acidimicrobiaceae bacterium | reverse complement strand
CCGTTCCTCGCGTGGTCCACCGCCGCCGGGCAAACCGACGAAGACACCCCGACGATCTGGCGTTCCGCTGACGGGCTGGCGTGGGATGAGCTCGGCGACGTTCCCGGCGTGAGCGCATACGCCATGGCCGAGTTCGACGGGCAGTTCTTCGCCTACGGCACCGCGCCGGCAGCGGCCCCCATTGCGGGCACCCCATTCGACGTTGGAGTCGCGGTGTCCGACGACGACGGCGACACGTGGACCACGACAAGCCTGCCGATCGATGTCAGCGATCTGGAGGCCAGCGCGGGGGTGGCGTCTGTCAGTGTGTCACCGCGAGGCATGTCGGCTGGCCCCCAGGGCGTCCTCGTCGTGGCGAGCGTGCAACCATCCCTCGACCTGCAGGCGCTGCTGCCGGCGGACGTGCTGACGTCCAACTTTGCGATGACGCCGACCGGCATCCAGTCGTTCGCCGATGCGCCCTGCCCGTCTGACGACGTGACGTTGTCGACGACGACTACGACCATGCCAACCACCACGGTCATGTTCCCTGCGGCTACTGCCGTCACGGCGGGGACGCTTCCGCCCGCGGTCCAATGCGCGACGTCGGATGGTGTCGTGCCGGTCGTTCACGACTTCACGTGGGCCGAGCTCGGAGTCGATGCTGATGTCGCCCGAACCTCGATGTGGCCCAACTTTCACTACTTCCTGTCCGTCGACGGGCTGAGCTTCGAAGAGGTCGCGGTACCCGTCCTCGATGCAGGAATGGCCGCCAGCGACATCCGGCTGACGTTGCTCGATGACCGATTCGTGGCCTGGATCGGCTCGGGGGAGGTGAACGGCACGACCGAGACCAACGAGCTGTTCGAGAGCGCCGACGGTCGAACCTGGACCAAAATCGGCACGACCCCGATCCGGTATCCCGATTCACTCGGCACCCTGAATGGGCAGTTGGTGATCACCGGATACTCCGATGCCACGGGCGCTGGGATCGCATCGGTCCGCCACGCCGATGGCGAATGGACAACGGTGAACCTGAACGATCTCACCTCACCCACCGATGGGGTGAAGCCCTCGTTCCAGCTCTGGTCGGGCGCCTCGTTCGGCGCCACCGGGATCACGGCAATCGGAGCGTTGCTGCGTGATCCGATCGCGGAGTTCGGGCCTGTGGAGATGACCAAGGACGGTGTGACGATGCGCGCCACCGATGACACCGGCACGTTCCAGTTCGTCGACACCCAAACGAACACTGAGATCGCCGAGACGACGGACTGGACGAGCACCGACCCGCTCGTCGAGTTGACGGCAACCGGCACGTTCTCGGTCAGCCGCGTCGAGGGTGGTCCAGTGATCGCGATGTTCACCGGCGACGAGATCAACGCGATGATGGCGCCCGCATACGCTGCATCTGAAACGGTGGTACCGGAACTCTACGTGCTGCACAGCACCGACGGCCTCAGCTGGTCGAGGCAGCGAGTTGCCGATATCGCCGGCGAACCCAACATCGCCAGCGCCACGGCGTATCAGGGCGGCTCGCAGGTGATCGTCTCCGCCACCGTCGAATCGACCGACCCGACTGCTCCGGTCGGCACCTACGACCAGGTGATCCTCGTCGGCACGCCGCGCACCTGACGCGCACCTGATATCGCGCTCAGGGCGTGGACGTGGGGAGGCGTTGCTCGAGGGTGAGGACGGGGGCGAAAAGGTCGCCGAGTTGCTCCACCCTGGCCAGCACATCGCCGGTCTCGAAACGCAGATCGAGCGAGCCGTCGGCGCAGCCGGCAACCTCGTCCCACGTCACCGGCGTGCTCACCCACGGCCGCACCCTGGCGCGCATCGAGTACACGCCGATGGTCGTCTTGTGACGGGCGTTCTGGCTCCAGTCGACGAAGATCTTGCCGGGCCGCACCGCTTTGGCCATCGTGGTGGTCACCCGCTTGGGATGCTGGCGTTCCAGCACCTGCCCGACGGCCAGGGCGAAGTCGCTCGCCGCGTCGTGCGTGCACGGGGTGTTCAACGGCACGTACAGCTGCAATCCCTTCGAGCCCGATGTCTTGGCAAAGGAATCCAGCCCGACCGACTCCAGGACCTCGCGCGCCAGCAGGGCGATCTGGCAGCACTCGACGACGGTGGCCGGGGCGCCGGGATCGAAATCGAACACCACCGCCCGCGGCGAATCGAGGTCAGCGGCCACAGCCATCGGCACGTGCAGTTCGAGCGCAGCGAGGTTCGCCGACCACACCAGCGACGCCGGTTCATCGAGGCGGCAGTACCCGATCGCGCCATTGCGGTCGCCGGGCCCGAGCGCTGTTTCGACCCAGTCGGGCCGATGCTTCGGGCACCGCTTTTCGAAGAACCCTGCCTTGTCGGCACCATCGGGGAAGCGCAGGAACGTGATGCACCGCCCAGCGAGGTGCGGCAAGATCGTCGGGGCGATGCGGGCGTAGTAGTCGATCACCTCGGCCTTGGTCACCGCCGCCGCGTCGTCGCTGCCGGGGTAGAGCACCTTGTCGAGGTTGGTCAGCTTCAGGTCACGTCCGCCGACCGAAACAGTGGTGGCCGCGCCGCTCACGCCGACTTACGGACCCGCTTGGGCTTTTCGGCCGTCTCGGATGTGGCTGGCGACCCCAGCTCGGTGTCCTCGTTCGGACCACCGGCAGGATGACGCTGGCGGGCCGCCTTG
>JANOKQ010000762.1:0-6642 GCA_031419375.1 Acidimicrobiaceae bacterium | reverse complement strand
TGATGGCCGCGGCGACGCGGCACGGGTACGAGACTTGTGACATGGGGTCTCCTTCACATCCGAAACTGGGACGGGCAGACCAAGCAGCCCGAAACGGGAAGCGAACGCTTCAACAGCGGCAGGATGAGACCCTGCGAGAGCGGCGACCACGAATACGTGGCCACCGGGTCAACTCGAAGCTGACCAGGGTTTGGATACTACGGCCTGAATTGGCAACGTGACGGCACCGTCGAGCATCATGAGGCGCTCATCGCAGAGCCCAATCTGTCGACCTGTCAGCGGAGTCGAGGTGCGCAGCAACGCGGCGACCGCGATCACAGTGGTCTCCACGTCGTCGTCGGCGAGCGTCGGCGAGTGTCGGCGTGGGCACGCGCCCAGCACAACGACATCGCCCTCGCGCTGATGGAGACCATGCCATCGGACGCCCGGCTCGAGCGCCTGATGCTACGTTGCGCGACGTTCGTGGGCCCAAGTGCCCGAGGTCACCAACATCTTGCCGGGTGAGGGCCCGGTGCCGGGAGGAGCACGCCGTCACGCCGACAAGGGCAATCGGCCGTGCGCCACACCTCACCCGCGTGCCGAGTGAGGTGTGGCGGACGAACGGAGGTCAGGTCAAGACGACGGTGGCAGGATCTTGCGCTCGATCAGCTTGCGCAGCCAGTAGCGGAACGTCTCCTCGGTGTCGTAGGTCTCGGTGAAGCCGGCCTGCTTGATCTTCACCGTGCTGACGAACGCCGCAGGCAACCCGCCCTCGGCGCCGTAGGCGAAGCAGAAGTCGGCGTAGAAGTGCGACTCGCCGACGAGGTCGGCCATGCTCACCTTGCGAAGGCCGTGCTTGGCGACGATCGCGTCCCACACGTCGGCCTTCTCCGGGAGGTAGGTGGCCAACTGCACCGGTTCGTCCGGACCAACCTCCACGCCCAGTTCCTCGGCCAGGGCGGGCCACATGTCGCGCCACTCGAAGACCTCGCCGTTGGTCAGGTTGAACGTCTGCCCGACAGCGTTGGGGGAGGTGGCGCCCCAGACGAGGGCGTTGGCGACGAGACGCGTGTCGACCGCCTCCCACACCCAGGCGGCGCCACCGGGGAAGCTGAACGGCAGCCCCTCCTCACGACGGATCGCTGCGTATGCACCGATGATCGGCGGCAGGTTCATGACCACGCCGTGGTTCGGCCCGACGATGAGCTGCGGCCGCCAGATGCTGAACGACCACCCCTCGGCAGCCGACTTGGCGCGCACGTAGTCCTCCTGTAGCCAGTAGAAGTTGTCGTGCTGGTCGCGGGTTTGGCGCTCGCGCCCGGGGATGCGCATCGGGTGCAGGTGGATCCCGTAGGCCTTGGTCCCCTGCAGCAGGCTGAGGTGCTGCAGGCCGGTGGCACTGGCGGCCAGCGGCTCCATCAGGTTGCGCAGCATTGCCAGGTTCGTGTCCATCTGGTCTCGCTCGCTCCAACCGGCGATGAGACCCGGCTTCTCGTACACGGCCGTGTAGACGACGTGAGTGACGTCGGCGAGATCACCCGCAGCCGCCTTGCACGCCGCCGCGTCCTGCAGGTCGAGGGCGACGTGCCGGAACGGCGTGTCGCCCTCGACCTCCGGCTTGCGGCGCGACACGGCAACGACGTCGTAGCCGGCCTTCTGGAAGCTCTCCACGGCGGCTGCCCCGACGAGCCCACTGGCCCCAGCGATCAATACGGTTCCGGTCATCCCGGTCTCCTCTCGTTGTCGACGCTGGACATCGGACGATGTTAGTCAGCGCCGGGGCACCCCTTGCCCAGCACGACAGTACAGCAGCGCAACGGGCAAGTTGATAAGTCAGTCAATTCGGGCGCGACGGCGGCCGCATCAGCAGCAGGGCGTCGTACTCGAGCTCGGGAACGCGCCGTCCGCTGGCCGCCATCACGATCGAAGGGAAGCTGCCGTCGAGGTGGGTGCGCGCCTGACCGGCGAGCCCGAGGCCCCAGCGGATCGTGCCGAGTAGGCGCCACCACTGGAAGCGCTCCTCGTCCCACGCGCCTCCGTCGCCGACGTAGGCATCGTGCAACGAGGCGACGTGGCCCATCCCGCCGACCATCTTGTCGTCCTCGCGGAAGCGCCACATCCGCTGACAGGGCCAGGCGAGGTCCTCCATCGGATCGCCGATGCGCGCCGTCTCCCAGTCCAGGATCGCCCGCAGCCCGTCGGCGGCGACGATGATGTTCCCGGTGCGGATGTCGCTGTGCAGGATCGCCAGCGTCGGCGGTTCGGGCGGCGCGTTGCGCTCCAACCAGCGGGTGCCGTAGGCGAACGTCGGCGACGGGTCGAGCAGTTCGGCGAGCAAGACGTCGAGCTGCTCCATCGCGGCGGCGATCGGTGCGTCGCCCGGTGGGCGGACGAGAGCTGCGGGTGCATGATCGGCGTCGATTGCGTGCAACCGGGCCATCGCCGACCCGAGCTGGCCGGCGACCTGCTCGCCGATGCCGGTCGACTGCACTAAGCGGAGCACGCGGCGTGGCACCGTCTCGCCGTCGATGGCGGTGCTCAAGAAGAACGCGCCGCCGAGGACGGACTCGTCGGTGCACACGTGATGGACGTGCGGCACCGGGACGCCGGCATCTTCGGCGAGCGCGCGCACGCCAGCCTCGTCGCGCACGTCGAGGATCTGGATCGCTGCGGTTGGGATCATCGTCAGCGCTAGGCGCGTCGTTGCCGTCGGCCGGCGGACGTCGAACAGCGCGTTGACCCGGCGCGCCCCGGCGGAGGCCATCGACAGGCCACTGACCTCCACCGGGCCGCCCTCTTGTGCGCCCAGCCACGACGCCAATCGCGAGGCGAGACCGACCTCCGTCATGTCGGTGCCCATCAGTCGCCGTCCCACGAGTCGTGCCCCGGCTTGACGATCGCCAGGTCGTCGCGGACCAGCGCTATCAGCGCCGACCACACAGTCTCGTCGCGCCGCGGGTCGTCGGCCATCCCCGCGCGCAGGTCTCCCGCCAACGTGGTGCGCAGCTCCAGCAGATCGGTGACGCCCCCGGTGTCACCCAGCAGGCCGGCGAGCACCGCCCGCTCTCGTTCGTCGGTGGCCGGGCCGAGGCGCAGCTCGCGCTCGACGATGCCGACGAGGTTGGCGGCGACGCGGGCGTGGTGCTGCTGCAGCCCGGACAACGCCGGAACGATGTCGCGCTGGAGCACTGCGGACACCGTGGCGAGCAGCTCTTCGGCGCGTGGTCGGGGTTGCACGACAGAAACAATCGCGCACACTCAGTCGCGCGACGAAACGCCCTTCGGCTCGCTCTGCTTCATAAAGCCGAACATGTAGCCGGCGACGCGCCGCATCTGGATCTCCTCAGCGCCCTCGGTGATGCGGTAGCGGCGGTGGTGGCGATAGATGTGCTCGAACGGCTTGTGCCGCGAGTAGCCGAGGCCGCCGTGCACCTGCATCGCCCGGTCGGCGGCCTCGCAGCACAAACGGTTCGACCAGTAGTTGCACATCGAGACCTTGTCCGAGACGGAGAACGCGCCTTGCGTGTCCATCAGCCATGCGGTCTTGTGGATCAGGGCGCGGAGCATCTCGCACTGCGTCTGCAGCTCGACCAGGGGGAACTGGATCGCCTGGTTGGAGGCCAGTGGCTTGCCGAACGGCTTGCGCACCTTGGCGTACTCGATCGACTCGTTGATGCAGAACTGCGCCGCCCCGAGGCTGGACGCCGCTTGGCGGATGCGGTTCTCGTTGAAGAAGTGCTGCACGACCTGCAGGCCGCTGCCCTCGCCGCCGAAGATCGAGCTGTGCGGCACGCGCACGTCGGTGAGCGAGATGTGCGCGTGGTCGGTGGGCATGTTGAACGTCCACAGGAACTCCTCGACCTTGAACCCCGGCGAGTTGGCGGGCGTCAAGAAGCAGGTGATCCCCTCGCCGTCGCCGGCGTTGCCGCTCGTGCGGGCGAAGATCAGGTCGTACTGGGCCTTGTGGATGCCCGTGTTCCACGTCTTCTCGCCGTTGATGATCCACTCCTCGCCATCGCGCACGGCGCGGGTTTCCATGTGCGTCGCGTCCGAGCCGTGGTCCGGCTCGGTGATGCCGAAGGCGAAGCTGCGGCGGCCTTCGGCGAGGTCGTCGATCCAGTCCTTCTTCTGCTCCTCGGTGCCGTAGCGGATCATCAGCAGCAGGCCGACGTTGTTGCCGACGATCGAGTGCTCGTTCTGCAGGTCGTTGTGCAGACCGAGGCCCTTGGCGGCCAGGTGCTCGCGGATGATCGCCATGCCCAGGTTGGTGCCGCCCTGGCCACCGTGCTCCTTGGGCATCGGGTAGCGGTAGTGGCCGGCCGCATCGGCGATCCGCTTGGCCCGGTGGAGCAGCGACTCCCACTCGTCATTGGGCAGGCCCCCACGGTCCCAGTCGGTGCGCGCATCCTCGCGCCGATGGTCGAAGAAGCGGATGTTGTCGTCCTGCTGCTCGATCGGCTTGATCTCCCGCTCGATGAACTCGTCGAGCACGTCGAGGTAAGCCGCCAGGTCTGCGGGGATGTCGAAGTCCATGGCGTTCTTCCAGTCTCTTCTGCCGAATGATCGGCGTTGTCGGTCAGCTCACTTGATCGCGAGCGTGTTGATCGGCGAGCCGACGACGTTGGTGAGCTGCGGATCTCCACGCCTTGGCGGGTGGCGCCGAGGTCGAAGATCGCCCCGCTGACCCCAGGGGGCCGCTAAGCAGACGCGCACCGATCTCCCGAAAGTCCTCCATGTACCTGACCCCCCGATCGATCTCTGTCGCCCAACAGTTTTACATGAACATGACATCAGTGTCAACTCCGCGTGCGCTTGACAGAGCGCTGGGGACGAGGTTGGATGAGTCGGGGCGTGAGGAGGCTCAGGCTCGTTGTGCCGCCGATTCGGTGTGCACGAGAACCATCAGGAGGATCACCCATGTCCGAGTTGCAAGAGATCGCCACCGGCCTCGCCTTTCCCGAGGGGCCCGTCGCCATGGCGGACGGCTCGGTGATCCTCGTCGAGATGTTCGGACGGCGCCTGACGCGGGTCCATCCCGACGGCGCGAAGGAGACTGTGGCCGAGGTCCCCGGCGGACCCAACGGGGCGGCGATGGGCCCAGATGGCGTGCTGTTCCTCTGCAACAACGGCGGCCGGTTCACGGAAACCCAGCTCGAGGGGATGACGTTTCCCGGCCCCTGCACGAAGGGGAACTACATCGGCGGGCGGATCCAGACGGTCGACCTGGCCACCGGCGCGGTCACCGACCTGTACACCGAGTCCAACGGCCGCCCACTGTGGGCGCCCAACGACCTCGTCTTCGACGCCCACGGCGGATTCTACTTCACCGACCACGGCATGGTCGACGAGGAGGAGCAGGTTGCTCACCACTCGGGAATCCACTACGCCAAGGCGGACGGCTCGGAGATCCACGAGGTCGTCTTCCCGGTGCACGACCCGAACGGCATCGGCCTCTCTCCCGATGGCACGAAGCTGTACTGGGCCGAGACCTGGCACGGGCGGGTCATGCAGCGCGACATCACCTCTCCCGGGCACGTCGCCGAGACGTCGATCGTCGACACCTCGGTGTGCCTCTACGGGTTCCCCGGGTACCAGCTCCTCGACTCGCTGGCCATCGATGGCGACGGCAACGTCTGCGTCGCCACGCTCGTCAACGGTGGCGTCTCCGTCATCTCTCCGCAGGGCGAGCTGATTGAGTTCGTCGCCACAGGCGACATCCTGACCACCAACATCTGCTTCGGCGGGAACGACCTGCGCACCGCCTACATCACCCTCTCCGCCACCGGCAAGCTGGTGGCGATGGAGTGGCCCCGTCCGGGGGCCAGGTTGGAGCACCTGAACCGGCTGACGACTTGACAAACCGATCAAGTTGATACTTTCGTCAACTAATACGTTGACTTCGTCGGAGGGCGGCTGTATGGTCCACGGAGCCGAACGGTCACGAGCGATTGTGGAGTTCGATTCGTTCGGCGCTGGGGACCGAACCGGACGATCCGATGTGGGTGCAGGGCTCGCCGAGGCGAGTCGCGCACGTAGCTCTGTACGCCCGGGACGAGTTGCGGCCCCCACTCGACCATCCAGAGGGAGGACCAGAATATGACCGACAAGCAGGAATACGAGATCGTTCACGAGCGGCGCGTCACGAGGCGCACGTTGCTGATCGGGGCCACGGGAGCGATTGGCGCAGCTGCGTTCCTCGCCGCCTGTGGCAGCGACGAAGGCGAAGCGGACCCCGCGACGGCGGCGACCACGGGCGAGACCACTGCTCCGGCTGCCGGCGGCACGACCGCACCGGTTGCGGATGGCGCCGACATGGGCCTGATCAAGATGCTCGGCATCGACAGCGCCTCCGCCGGGGCGGGGATGACGATCGAACTGGGTGCGGTGCTCGCACTCACCGGCTCGGGCTCGTTCTACGGTAAGACGATGAGCCGCGGGCTCGACCTCGCCGCCAAGCACATCGAGGCCGCCGGTGGCCCGAAGTTCAGCTACATCTACATCGACCACAAGTCAGGCGATGCAGCTGCCGGCCAGGCAGCGATGACCGAGCTCGGCTCGAAGGGCGTACAGGCCAAGTTCGCCTCGTACATCGACGACCTGGGGGCAATGCTCGCCGGAACCGCGCAGTACAAGATGTTCACCCTCGACGGCGGCGGCGGCACG